>JBJKRV010000097.1:0-41832 GCA_046704465.1 Opitutaceae bacterium
CCGGCTGCGGATCGCCGACGGCTTTGCCCCTGCGCCCACCGACGCCGTTTGCGTGGACACCGTGGTGCGGCCCCGCAAGGGGGTTTCGGCCGATCTCGATGCCCTGAGCGCCGAGGGGGACAGCATCGTCGCCGTTCCCGGCGGCGACTGTGTAAAAATCCACCTCCACACCGACCGGCAAGAATCGGTCCGACGCCGCCTCGCCGATCTCGGCGAAGTCATTTCCTGGCGGGAAAGCCCCATGAGCGGATCGCCCGACCCGGTGCCGGCTTCCGGACCTGCCGCCGGCATCCACCTCATGACCGATGCCGCCGGATCCCTCACCCGGGACAGGGCAAAACGCCGTGGCATCACCCTCTTGGACAGCGTCCTCGTGGTGGACGACGCCCCGATCCCCGAAACCCTCTTCGCCCCCGAAGCGCTCTACCGCGCCATGCGCGCCGGGCGGCCCGTTTCCACGGCCCAGACCTCGATTTTCGGCCGCCACCAGAGCCTTCAGAGCATGCTCAGTCGCCACAACCGGGTGCTCTACCTCTGCGTCGGCTCGTTTTATACGGGAAACTACCGGGACGCCTGTGCCTGGAAAGTCCAAAACGATCCCGAAGACCGGTTGACCATCATCGACACCGGTGCCGCCTCCGGCCGGCTCGGGCTCATCGTCCTCGCCGCGGCCCGTTACTTGGCCCAAGCCCCGGATGCCGCCGCCGTGGTCCGGTTTTCCCAAGAGGCCATCGCTCGATGCGATGAACTCGTTTTTCCCGAGGAACTCAAGTACCTGGCCCGGGGCGGGCGAATCTCCAGGACCCGGGGATTTTTCGGCGATCTGTTAAACAAGAAACCGGTGATCCGGCCCATGGCGGGCGGGGTCGAAAAGGCCGGGGTTTTAAACGGGACCAGCCGTCAACTCCCCTTTGCCATCGATTACCTGTCCACGCGGATTCCTCCGGGCGCCTCCCCCTGGATTCTTTTGGAATACACGGACAACCGCGAATGGGTGGAAGGGCCGGTAAAAGACGCCGTGGCCGACCGATACCCGACTGCGGAAATTACCGTCGTTCCCTTGTCGCTCACCTCCGGCGCCCACATGGGCCCCGGCACCTGGGGCTTCGCGTTTTTTCCGGAATGGCCGATCCCCGGGGAGATGCCATGACGAACGCGCCCCACGCCCAACCCGGAGAGAACTCCCGATTCCCGGGTTTTGCCGTGGTAATCCCGGTCTTCAACCACGGCGCCACCGTGGCCGCCGTGGCCCGGGACGCTCTGACGCTGGGGTTTCCCGTCATCGTGGTGGACGACGGATCCACGGACGGCACCGCCGCGGCCCTTCGATCCGTCTCCGGCATCCAATGCCTCCGGCACCGCCGCAATCGCGGGAAAGGCGCGGCCCTTCTCACCGGCATGACCGCGGCCGCGAAGATCGCGCTCTGGGCCGTGGCCATCGATGCCGACGGCCAGCACGCCGCCGGGGATGCCGAAACCCTGATCCGGGCCATCCCCGAAGGATCCCGACCCATCGTGGTCGGCCGGCGCCGGGACATGAACGCCGACCGGGTCCCCTGGACCAGCCGGTTTGGAAGGGAGTTTTCCAATTTCTGGGTCCGGGCCGCCGGCGGTCCGCCCATCGCCGACACCCAAAGCGGGTTCCGGATCTACCCCTTGCCGGAAACCCTCGATCTTCGGGTACGGGCGCGGCGTTACCAGTACGAAATCGAGGTGCTCGTCGCGGCCCGAAATGCCGGCATCCCCATCCTGGAAACCCCCATCGGGGTCCATTACGGGGAGGGCGGGGAACGGATCTCCCATTTCCGGCCGGCGGTCGATTTTTTCCGGAACACCGCCACGTTCAGCCGCCTCATCACCCCGCGGGTGCTGAAGGCGCTTTTTGCCATCATCGTTTCCCCCAAACCACGGGACCCGGCACACCGGGCCGATGATGCCGACCAATGACCGATCGTTTTTACGCCGTCCTGGCCTGGTTCTCCCGAATTTTCGGCCTCTGGTTTTTCGCTTTGGTGGCCCGGGGCATCGCCTTCGGCTACCTGGTGCGCTTTCCCGGACGGGCCGCCGAGGGAATCCGGTTTTACCGGGCGCTTTCCCCGCACCGGGGACGACTCTACGGACTGTGGTGCACCTTCCGGCAGTTTCAGAATTTTACCACCGTGTTCATGGTGAAGCGCGACGCGAAAAAGCGCGCCTAAAAATTGCGAAAAGTGGCCGACGAAATCCGCTTGATATCATCAAAAATAGTTTGACACAACCTAAGAAAAGCGGAAAATAACCGTTGACATTAATACGCATAATGCGTATTATTGTACTTAAAGGATGAGGCAATCAAGGCCAAAAACAAAGGGAGCAAGCCATGATCATCAGCAGCCAAAGATACATCAACGACGACATCGTAGACGAAAAAATCGAAGCCGAGGATTACGAGGTAATGTTGAGCCCGGCTTTTGAGATCGACGGCGAGAGCTATCAGGTTGTTTTGGACGGCCATCACTCCTTGGCCGCAGCCATCAAAGCTAGTGTTGCCCCTGAGTTTTGGGAAGCCGATGCGAGCGATCATGACGCGATCGGATTGATCGAAAGCAACCCCGATGATTTTTTGATGACCGTCCACATGGGCGACGATTACTACAACATCGAAGATGGGAGGTGCGTATGGCAGTGAGAATAAGCATGTACAGCGTTTTATGGATGCGGGTCTGGTGTTTTGTGGCCAAAGCAGCGAAAAAGCTGCTTGGCTGGATCCCAGGTGTAAAAATCGAGATTGAGGAGGGGTAAATGAGACTGACAACAAATCACAGCATGTCGAGCTACGGTATCCCAATCTTTGTCGATGATGACAACAACCCAATGGACTACGCGCCAGCAATAAAGCAATTACGGTCTGCCAAAGGGTTGAGTGTGGCAGACCTCGCCAACGAGTGCGGGGTGTCTCCACGCACTATCGAGGGTTGGGAGCAAGGTCGTATGCCATCTGTGCCAGCATTAAAAATCCTCGGTAAAATTATCTAAAATCGCACAACAAAACGCTTGATATCATCAAGAAAAGCTTGACGCGATGAGATCGCGGTAGTATATTTTGATTACCAATCGGGCAATTGCCCATCACACTAACTCGCGACACGATAGGCGAGACGATGCTCCCAGAATCCCGACAGAGACAATCCGAGACAGACCAGGGATCCGACGCAAATCGCCAGCGTGTCGCATGTGGAGGCGACTATGCGCGGATCGTATATTGTGATGGTGGTGGCTATCTGGGGCACGCTATGGGCATCGTGGATCATCAGTGGATTGCTCGCGTAGCGCCTCGCGGTCAGGTATGCGGATTGACCTCTTTGCCTACGGCCCGGGCGGGTTCCGGGCCGGTGGTTGAGCGGCCGATGCGGCCCCCGTGCCTCGCATGGCGAGGCGAGGCGATCACCATCACATCTAAGGGAGGCAAAAAAATGATAAAAAAATTCGCACTCCGAGAAAGCGACCAGGGTCATTACATCGGGACATTTTCTGCCGAAAATGCCTCCAATGATTTTATCCTCAGGCTCATACATGCCGCTGACGAGGCTGGAGGCTGTGCCACCATGTATGACCCTGAGGGATGTCCTGTCACGGCCTGCATTGATCCAGACGGGCCTTTCTAAAAAAAACGCTCCAAAGGAACTGCCATCCCCGCATCGATCCTGCATGATCGATGCGGGCTTTTTTTGGGGGGGGAGTATACGAATGCAACGACAAACTCAGCATCTGATCGACATCGGACGCAAATATCCGGACGCCTGGCGCCGGCTGGATCAATTCCGCGCCGAGCGCGGGGAGACGCTCCCGCAATGGCCCGGATGGTGTCTCATGCCCATGGCCGGGTGGTATGCGATCGTATCCGGAGGGCGTGCCATCGCGGCGGGGAGCGAGGCCGTGGCAGACATCGGCCGCCTGGCCGGCCTCGGCGCATGGCGCTACTCGCAGTCCATCTATCGCTACGATCCGGAGCTCTACGCGCACCTAGTGGCCACTCCGCTCGACGGGGATATGCCGGCGGAGGTGCTGCTGCGGCTCCCGGAGTGGGGTGTCTATGTGGAGACCCCGCACGGGGCTGCTCCCGAGCCGGAAATGCCTACAAATTATGGAGCGAATGGAGGCCTGCACGGCCAGTCAGCGGAATCGCTTCTTTGCGGGCGGGAACCTTTTTGTGATCTGGAATCGGGAATAGGGCCTTTGCGAACGGGAACCTTTTCTCTTTGCGGGCGGGAACCTTTTTGTAATCCGGAATCGGGAATAGGGCCTTTGCGAACGGGAACCTTTTCTCTTTGCGGGCGGGAACCTTTTTGCATGCACGGCTTTTATGCGTCTCTGGAATGGGACGCAAATGATGGGCGAACGGAATTGCGTCTTTTGTTGGACACAGAGACGGGGCTGCTTCCGGTCCCGTTACATATCGGGGATTGGCCGCTCACGGAAGCTATCGCGCGCGCCATCGATGAGGCGCTGCGGCGGCAAGAAAAAGAGGTCTTGCCGCCGTCGCCTCCGGCCGCCAACGCGGCCTTGGCGTTTGCACTTGCGCCGATCGTGAATCTGCTTCTTTATCTTTGCTCGGATTCTCCCGATTTCGGAGACGCGCGATCGACGAGACCGCAACGGCCCCGACCCAAGCGGGTGAAAGGCGGCTGGCGTCTGTTTCCTCCCCCGCGCCCGACACTGCGCCTGATCGGGGAAACAGTCGGAAGGGCCATACGCAATGTCGGCAAAGAAGAAATCGACCCCGGCGAAACCGATGCGCCCCGACCCGAGCGGAAATCCCCTCGCCCGCACCTGCGCCGGGCTCATTGGCACGGCTTCTGGCACGGGCCGAAGGAGGGACTTCGCCGGTTTCGGTACCGATGGATCCCCCCGACATTTGTTGCGAGTAGATAACTGAAAAAGCATGCTTTTCCCAAAACCGAGGACCTCGGCGGTCACGAGCCGGAGGCCTCGGTAATGGCCGTGGCCACCCATGCCTTGGCCTGCTGTCGATATGCCTGATAATCCGCATAGTCTTGTGCGCCGGCAGCGCTGAGGTCCTTGTTGTCTTTTTGTAATAGCGTTTGTTCGCAGCGACGATTAACCGCAAAACCTTGTACATTTGGTCTTTGATGTCGGCCTCGAGCCCGAATTTTTCGGCTTTCGGAAACTGTCTCAATGCGACATATGTATAGGCTATCGTGTCAAGCATTTTCTGGTAAACGATCAGATTTTCCATATTTCACTGCGCCATGCTATCGCATGGCGCCACAGATATCAGGAGACGGATTGACGGATAGCCAAGGCGGAGCGCAACCCGACACTGCTATAGACATCGGAGGGCGAAATGCGGAAATTCGCAATCAGGCCAGTGCGGGCATAGGCACCACTGCTCCAGTACCCACAGCGCTGAAGCGCACGACTATCGCCGTTTGAATAGGCATATGCAGAGTCGAGATAGGTCGAATAATTGGTCGATAGATCAGAAAAATCCGGCAATGCCAAATATTTTCCGGCGCTATCTTCCAATAGCTTTCCGATAGTCTTCCATGCCCCTACCCCTGAGGCCAGGCCCGTCTTGGATATAGATGAAATGTCCAGAGCAGTCTTTAACTGAATCTGACATCCATCCCCATGGTTGTAAATCATGCCAGCACTCAATTTCGCGACCCCTGCAAATCGGCCCATAGGCGAGACATAAGATATCGTCACGTCTTCATCGCCGTTAACGGCATCGGTGATGCGGCATATTCCAGGGCTCAAATGGCATATATTGACGCCGTCGCCCAGCCCACCATCATCGTAATAGAGGTATGCATCCCCTGCAGCTCTGACACCATTCAGAAATGCTTTCGGCTGAAAAATACCCCCTTCCATGCGGCAATCTTCCCACTCAAAGATATTGCCGACCAGATCCGCCAATCCAGCACCGGCAATACCATTACTCCACCAGCTCGCAGGCCCGGAGCCTGCCAGGCATCGTCCGGACACAGTGGCATCCATAACTCCATAATTGCCCCAATTGTCGGCGTCACGTAGGTCTATGCCGTTGTTGTTGTTGCCCCTCACTTGGCCCCAATTGCCGGATTTTCTAATCCACGACAAAATCCCGAATCGCTCAAACGGGGTCAGTAAATGGCAGGCCTCGCCATTGATCACCCGATTGCTCGCGGCGATCCGCGCCGACGGCCACGATATAGAGGTCCACGGCACGACTCCAGGGCGACAACACGCCGCAACCGTGCCGGGCGCATCTGGCGAAGTGCTCCCCATGCTCGCGGAACTCGCATCTGGCTGGCAGCTCTCGCAGACATCCACCCAGAAAGAAGGGATATTGATGCCATTATGCGCCGCCTGGGGCCAGCCGGATGTCACGAATTTTGGGATCATGGCCATGGTCGATGTCACATCGACCCCGGACCCATCCGATTCGCTGTTATGGATGAAATCGCGCACCTCAAGCGATGCGCTCAAAATATCCTGGATCCCGCCCAAACTCAGATCGATATCCATTATGCAATGCCTCCCAAATCCCATAATGTCAGATGCACATCATCGGCCGACAGCGGCACCATTTTCGGCACCGCCTCTTCCCCCTCAGCGCCGGCATCCGCAGATACCCATTGCGCCGCCGGGATCGCCACTTCGGCCACCAGCCAATACCCGGCGGCCTCAACCAAAGCGCCGTTTTCGTCCCGATAAATCCGCATAACGCGAGGATCGCATGTCCGCACCGCGCTCAAATTAAACTCCTGTCTTGGGAACTCGCTAAACCCGAGAATCAGTGCATCCCCATCAACCCGAAAACTGGCATTTGCTTTAGCCACTGCACCTCCTCAATATCCGACGCTCAGCGTCCATCCGAACGCCGTGCTCTGGTCGGACCCGCTGTTTTTGACGACGAATGCATTCGCCGCTTTGGCGACCGAAATGGTGCCGATATAATCGCTCTGCGCCTCCGGCATGATGGATACCTGGTAGTCAGTGGTGCCGACATCCGTGATGGCCACCGTGACACCGCTGCTCCCGGCGAAAACACCGCTCCCACGCTGAAAATATTGGCTGAATTTGACCTTGGCAGCGGAAATTTCATCGGCCGGAATCATGGCGTCGGTGACGCCCGTCACCGTGATATCGACCGTCCGCAAATCCCATACCGAGCTGGCGTCTATGTTCCCAGACCCGTCTGTTTGGAAACCTCCTATTTGGCGCGACGTGGCCGCAGTCCATCCGGTAGGATATGTGGAATTTTTGGAGAGCATAAAAACAGGGACGGATCCGACCAGCGGGATACAGGCGTAAATATAATAGGTAGCGGATGCATCAAATGCCGCTCCGCTATCCAGATCCGCAACACCGAGATCCGTGTCCTCGTCGACAATCAGCACGGCAGGTTCGACGACCACGAAAAATTCCGCCCAAATGCGGAGGGTTTGGGCGGCCTGTTTGGACAAAAAATACTCTCGCGATGGGCCGCGCACCGTATAATCGCCCATTAGCGCAATGGATCCACTCGTGTTGAAAAGGGTTTTATTTGCCACGGATTACCTCCTCGTGTTTGCGCTCAAGCTCGGCGACCTCTGAGCGTAGGTCGACAACCGCCCTATGTGCTTTCCGATGGCTCAACATGGCCTCGTCCCAGGTGCGCCTGGCCTCTATAAGCCGCTGCCGCGCTTCCATCAATTGCCTCGCGACGGCCGCCGATGCGTCTTCTTTTTCCGCGTCCAATTGTCGTGCCACGATCACATTATTCCGAAGGATCTGGAACTCCTGGGCCGTGATCTTGACACGCTTCAGATCCTTCTTTTTAAGCCCGTCCAAAAATTCGATGGCGCGGGCTGGCGGCAAATCCATGGCGAGATTATAAATATCCTCGCGGGTGCCGATCTCCCTTGGAATTCTGCGCATGTCCCCCCCTTAGTTTTTTAGCCAGCATACGAGCCATGATATATAGCCGCCGGTAGCCGCATTGATTTTGAACGGAACCACTCCGGACATGCCGGATACATCCAGGTCTTGGCTATGAGTTCCGACATTGAAACCGGACATTAGCGTACCATTCAGATATAGGGAGCAATTGGTCCCTCCGTTGAAGAAGCTTACCGACAGCGTCGATGCTCCATTCGGGACAAGAACATAGCAGTCGATGATGGTCCACGGGTTGGAGGTATCGGCATCCATCCGTTGTGTAATGGTCAATACCGGGACCATATCAGAAGCCAGCTTCGGCGCCGTCACCTTGCCGTCGCCAATCGTCAGCGCATTGGACCCCGTCACATCCCCCGTGTGAGAGGCATGCGAAATCGTCCGGTCGGCACTCAGCGCACCGCCACCACTCAATCCGGTCCCGGCGTTTACCGAGATCTGGCTGCATTTGTCTGCGTCCTTGGCCCGACCGGTGACCAGGTCTATAGCCGATAGCCACGCGTTATTTACGGTATTCCGCAGCTTGAATAGACTGTTTCCGGTATCGGACCATCCTTGCCCGGCAACCGGATTCGACGGTTCCGAGGCTCCTGAGAACATCGATCGAAGCGTTTTGAGCATCAGCTCGATGTTGGTCATAATGAGATCGGCGGATTTTCCGACGGCCACATAAAGACTGCTATCCCAATCCTGGCTCATGCCATCTCCCTATGCGATGCCGGTGTAGGCGCTCATGTTGAGCGCGAGGCAATAGAGGTTCGAATCAAGGGTCGGATCCGTCAGAGAGATCACGACATAGATATATCGCGCCTCGACCTCGGCCGCCTGGAGCGCGAAGTATTTCACTTCCGTGAAGTTGGTTCCGTCCGTTGAATAGAAGAGCGATGCCTTTAGCTGTCCGGCTCCGGTAGAGGCGAAAATCTCGGCGAAGGATCGATCGGCAGCGTCGACCGATGCAAAATCCGCCGGATCCGGCAGCACGCCTCCGAACGTTCCGGCCGAGCTGACAAAATCCGTGACGAAATCCCCCCAGACCCGCACCTTCTCGACCGCTCCCAAATCCCGCGTCGGGCTCGTCCATGTGCCTGTCAATACGCCGCTTGTATGGCTGCATTTTAGGGCATCGTCCGTGCCATAGAGGGCATATTCCGTGTTGCTGAAAGTTCCGATCCCGTTGAAATCCCAGGTCCAGGCATCAAGCGAAGAAAACCCCGGCGGAATGAATACGGTGGCCGTGGCGCTGACGGCCGTGCCATAGGTCCCGGAATTGTTCCGCGGCGCCACCCAAAACGTGTATGTCCCGGGATGCAGGCCGGCCAGGCGGATGTTGCAGCTCTTGTCATAGCTCAGGAAAATCCCGCCGTCCCAGGACGATCCGATCCGCGTCTCGTACCCGTCAATGTCCGGATCCGTCAGCGGCGTCGCAAATAGGCTCACCGAGTCCCCGTTCGCCACCGCCGCAAGGTCGCTAATGGATCCCGGCGCAGAGATCCCGTCCTGTATGGTCCGGCTGACCGTGTGCGCCGAGTTGAAGTCCTGCTCGACGCCGTAGACGTTCACGCTCTGAATCTTGCAGTCGTAGGTCGCACCCTCCTGGACCGGATCGAGCTGATAATCCCCCTGGCTCGTGGTCTGGAATTTCCAGGCCCCGCCATTGATCCGGATCCAGATGTTCGCGTGCTTCCACCAGGGATAATCCGTGGCCGCCGGCGCCGAAAACCCGATGTTCCACCGCGTGAATGTCCGCCCCCGGTAGTCGTAGGATTCCTGCGCCTCGGTAACATTGATGACGCCGGCGACGGCTCCGGTCGGATCCGGCAGGGTGGTCTCGTATCGCGTCTTGGCCAGCGGGTTGTAGACCTGATCGTAAAGCTCGGCCTTTTCCTCGATCAGCGTCAGCGCCGTCAGATGCGTCGCCGGATCCAGGTCGACCTGGCCGACCCGGAAGGTCCTGGACGTCCAGCCCGGAATGTCATGGGTCAGCGTGACCAAATCGCTCACGTCCAGTTGAGCGCACCGGTCCCGGAAGCTTCCGGTCGCCTTATGCCCCCAACGCGCCCGCTCCAGGACATAGTCCGCCATCGGCTTGACCAGCGACAGGTCGTTCAGCCCCGGCAGATCGATCGACAGCTCGCGCTCGTCCTCTCCGCTCGTCACGGCGTCCGGATCCATGAGGCTGTATTGGTCTTTCACCCAGTTGAGTTCCGAGGAGTAGAATGTCGCGACGACCTTGTTCGGACGATCCTGCAACGTGGCCACGGGCTTGATCGACAGACTGCTCGTGTCCGACCCCCGGGCCACGTCGTCCATGGTCAGGTCCATTACCGTGTTTTCGTAGCCCAGGTCGTGGTATTTGATGAAGTATTTCGTCTGGCTGTAGATGATCTCGCCCCGGAAGCAATTCAGGATCGGCTGGATCGAGTCGGTGAACCCTTTGCCCAGGGTGATGGGCGCGTTGAAGGTCCAGCCCTTGGTGTTGCAATAGTCCCGGGCGGCGGCCACGCTGGCCACGTCGATGCGCTCGGTGGTCTGGGCCTCGTGCCATTTCCCGATCCCCATGCCGCCCCGCACGCTCGGCCGGGTCAACCGGTCGTAGAGCACCAGGGCGTCGTTCGGCGAAAAGAAGATGCTGTCGAGGTCCGGATCGTAGAGCAAAAGACCCTCCAGCCCGCAGGTCACATCCGGAATCCCGAGCCACTTGTTGGAATCCCATTTCAGCCGAAGATAGAGGTACGCCGTATACTGGTAGCAATCCGTCCATTCCGGAATCGCCGCGTTGAGCGTCGCGCAAACGGTCTGGTCGGCCGTGCCGGTGAACAGCTCGTAATGGACGTAATCGCTCCCCCAGTCGGTCCACAACTTCCCGTCAAGAAACAGTTGATCCACCCCGTCGACCTGGTGCCATCCGTTGATCGGCCCCTCGCCGAGCGTATATATAAGGTGCACGTACTGGTTGTCGGACCCGGTCGTTCCGGCATAGGCCCGGTTCCCGCCGACCCGGCAGTATCCGTAAAGCAATGGCTTTTTCGATCCCGTGGAACTCGTATTGACCAGGACCCCGAGCCCCTTGCTGGCCGCCGCGTCTTCTTGCGCCGCGTGCTCCTGCCGCTGTTGCTCGTAGCGGGCGACGATGTTGCTCAACACCAGCAACGCCACCAGCTTGATCAATCCGAGTACCGTGAAAAACGCCATTGCCGTTACCCCTTAGGCCCCCACCAGATCTTCTTTTCCTGTATGCTCGGTAGCCACCGGTCGCCGCCGAAGTGCACCGTGTTTCCCAGTTCCGCGCACTTGTCATAGGTCTGGTCGCATGTGCCCGTTCCGGCATATCCGCATTCGGTCCCCATGAACGGCCACGGGCAGCTCGCCATGGATTCCCGTCCGGTCGATTTGTTCCAGAAAAGCAGCTCGTTCGCGATCGTGATCTTGACCGCATCCTCGAGGACTTCGAAGTCGTCGACCATTCCCTTGAACAGGTCATAGGAAGCGATCTCCTGCCCCGTGTCTCCGATGGCCATAAAGGAAATCGTGCACCACTCTCCCAGGATCCCGCTGTTGAAGATGATGGACGACGGGATCAGGTCCGCATTTCCGATCTGGAAATCCACCCGGGCCACCGATAGCCCGGCCCCGCCCGACACCTTCCCGATGGAAAGCGGCCGGTTGGAGTCGTATCGGTTCCCGCCGTAGTACCGGTCGATGTCTCCGGACGTGACGTAAAGCGGCGAAGAGAATTCACACGCCACCATCCAGGCCACGCTCGCATGGCCCGAAAGCAGTTGCGCGATCAATCCCGCCGGCCAGTTCTTCACGCCTTCACCCCCTTGAGATCGATCGCCTGAAACCCGAACAGCAACGCAGAAAACATGCTCCGCGTCATCTTGTCCTGGGCAAACCGAGCCAGGATCCGAAGATACCCGGAAAAATCCGCCGTGATGATCCCGCCTTCCGCCGGCGCCGCCGCGAACTGGACCCGATCCGAGGCCGCGTCCCCGCCGCCGGTCAGGATCGTGATGCCGGACGCCTGCACCGCGTCGTCGACGTAAATGACCTGCGAGGCCGTGCCCTTCCCGGGCAGGTCCCAGATCGTCGTGGCCCCGTCGGCCGTGCCCACGTATTGCGTCGCGTAATCGAGCGCGGCCAGGTCATAGATCGCGAACGTCTTCCCGGCCCCTTTCTGGGCGCAGTAGAATGCCCAGAGCACGGCCATTTCGGACTCGGAGATCCGCTGGTTGAAGCGCACGGTCACGTCATACAGCGGCCAGGTCCGACGGCTCCGCCGTTGCTCCGCCGCGCTGTCCAGCCCCGAGATCAGCGTGTCAAAGACCGGCGTGATGTCGAGCGGGTCCGCGATCGGGATCGTTGTCGGAAATTGGTCCATGCCTACGTCCTTGACCGAATGGTATGCCGAAGACTGCCGTTGTCCTTGATGTTCTGCCCGACGGCCCCGATCATCGCGGAATGCACCGGGCCGCCGTTGGCGATGTCGCTTGCCACCGCGCCGATAATGATGTCCACGTCGCCGTTGGGATATGTCTGCTTCGAAACCGGGCCGCCGCTGTAATTGAAGACGTTCACCGTCGATCCCCCGCCGGAAAGCGCAGACGCGACGCCCGCCGCCTGGCCTTCCGTCAAAACGACTTCCTTCCGCTTCAGGATCGCAGCGATCTCGTCGTTCCCGAGCCCGGTGTGATATCGTGGGGCTCCGAAGTAGAGCGAGGCCGGAACGTTCCGGGTAAATGCCCAGTCGCTCCCGGCCACGCCGCCCCCGTGCATCCCGAAGGCAGTGGTCATGCCGGATCCGAGCTCGATCGGCGACCCGATGTTCATCCCGCTCCCGAACAATCCGGTGATCCAGTCCCCGATCGAACCCGTCGCCTGCCCGAGCACCCCGCCGCCGAGCGATGACTTCCCGCCGTTCGCCCCGCCGAAAAGCCATTCCTTGGTCATTTGCCCGAGCGAGTCCGACGCCGCCCTGGCGATGGTATTGAATATCCCGACGACATAATCCCCGAACGTCTTAAACTTGTTCGTCATGACGTCGAAGTAAAAGTTGCTGAAATTCTGCTCCATCGCTTTGGCCGTCCGCCTGCTGAACTGCTGCATGGCGAGGTCCGATTCCTGGCTCTTTTGTACCAACAGATCCAGGGATCTGGATTGCACGGCGTCCCGGTCCCGTGCCTCGATGAGCCAGGAATCCGTGTAACCCTTGTTGTCGTCCTCCAGGGACTTGATCCTCGACTTATCCAGCTTGACCTGGATATCCGAAGCCGCTTTGTCCTTCGCCACCAACAGATCCAGGGATCTGGATTGCACGGCGTCCCGGTCCCGGGCCTCGATGAGCCAGGAATCCGTGTAACCCTTGTTGTCGTCCTCCAGGGACTTGATCCTCGACTTATTCAGCTTGACCTGGATATCCGAAGCCGCCTTGTCCTTCGCCACCAAGATATCAACGGTCCGAGACTGGACGTTGTAGTAATCGTCGGCCTGGACCTGCCAGATATCCTTCAGCTTCTTCCCGCGCGCGATGGCGGCCTTGATTGCGGGGTCGCTTGAGATGTCGAGGGGTGGAGGATTCGGCTCATATGTCGTCCCCGACGGCACCGCCATGGTCATGCCCGGGTTTGCCTCCGGGGTTTCGTTATATAAATTCGGCTTGGGGGCCGTCGCCTGGTTAAGCCTGTCGAACACGGTCCAGGCCGTTGAAAAAGGCCCGCTCGCACCCCTCGCGGCGACCTTCCCGAGCCAACTCGTAATGCCGAGAAGCCAATCCCCATTGGTCTGAGGCGCCAAGTCTTTGATGCTCTGGGCCAGGCCGTTGATGCGGTCCATGGTCGAGCCGAGCGCCCCGGACTCCATGGCTCCCCCGATTCGGACGATCGAGTTGGCGATGTTCGTCAGAACCCCGGCGGTCGTCTTGAGCCGCTCCGTGTCGCGTAAAAACTTCTGGTTCCACTGGATCGTATGGGTCTTCTGGTCGATCGTGGCCACGCTATCCAGGATCGATTTCAGGTCGGTCTTGACCGTCTCGAAAATGGGTTCCGAGACCGTCCCCGAGGTCTGCTTCCAGAGATCGATAAAATTGCTTAAAATGCCGTTCCAGGTATTCTGCGTAGCAACCCCGGCATCGGAAAAGGCGGAGAGCCGGTTCATCAAAAAATCGAACAGGCCCTGGGCGTCGTCCTTATACTTCGCGATGTCGGAGTTTCTGAGCCCCAGCACCGTGGCGATCCGGCTCGTACGGGGGTTGATGGCGCCCGTGAGGAGGGATCGCGTCTCCTCTCCCATCTGATCCATGGGCAGCCCGATGGCTCCCGCCGCCTGCACCATCGCCGTGTTGAATTTCATGACCTGGTCGGTATTGAACCCCCGCGCGAGCGCCACGGGGAGCGCCTCCTGGTAGCTCCGGATCATCTGATCCAGGGTCGCTATGGTCTTGAAATTCTCGCCCTGCAGCTCTTTCGACGCACTCACGGCATAGGCCTGCGCGGTCTGGAATGCCTTCAGCCCGGTCAACGTTTTCCCGGTGAATTGGTCGACGTATTTCCCGTTCGAGAGATACGCCGCAGCAATGCCGACCTGTGCCGTCTCGATAGTGGATTGGTACTTGAAGACCAGGTCGTTCATGAGCTGGAAGGCTTCGACCGTGGCGAAGCGAAGCACAATGAATTTTCCTGCGATGGCGGTCAGCGATCCGCTCAACCCGGAGAACCCGCTTGTTCCGGATTTGGCCGCTTCCTGAAGCTTTCCGCCGGTATTCTTGGCCTCGGCCCCGAGCGCAGCGAGTTTTTCCTTGGCGCTTTTCTGCGCGGCGGCGATGTCCCGGGCCGATGCCGTTCCGGAATTTTTGATCTCGTTGAATGCGGCGATGACCTTGTCGCGCTCTGCGGAGATGTCGAGCGAACTCCGGATATCGAGGGTACGGAAGGCTTCCTTGAGTTTATCCACAGGGGCCTTCATACGCTCCAGGCTGGCAGAGGCCTTGTCTGCCATCTGCTGGACCCCGGCCGCGATCTGCTTCGTGTTGGCGATGATCTGCGCAAACGCCGCCTCGCTGCGGTTCATCATCTCGACGGTGATGTTGACCTGGTTCTCGCTCATTCAATTCTCCAGTCGCAGCGTTTCCGGCACATCGCGCAGGCTTCCGGGTGCCGGCACTTCGGAGCGCTCGATGGGTCCGATTTCCCGGCCCCGGCTTCGAGATCCACCCCGAAAAACTTGCAGAGCCCGATCACGGATTCCCGGTAGAGGATTTCTCGTTCGATGTGCTTGAGCCAGTCGTCGGCTTCTCTTGGGGTGCATCCCCATCGGACGGCATCCCGGCGGGTGATGTCTCCCCGGCAGAGGGCGACGACGCATCGGCTTGGCCAATCGGAGGTAAATGCGCCGTCAGGGTCTCGATCATCCGCACGGCCAGGCGGCCCAGCCGGCCCGCGATGGAGCTGACCGGGTTGCAGTCGAAAAAATCGTTCAGCACCTCCGAGGCCGTGGTCGACGTGACGGAAAAGAGAAGCTCCTGCGTCAGCTCATCGATATTTTTGTCCCGGATTGCCGTTCCCTCGGGGATCAGGAGGATGGCGAGGAGGCGCCCCATCCGCCCCTTGTCGGAGACCTCCTGCAGGATGTCGTTCAGCCCTCGACCGGTGATCGCGATCCCGTCCAGGACCTTGAGGAGCTGTTCCCACTGGCCCAGGACCAGCTCCCGCTGGAAGTATTTCGTTTCCCCGATGGTGTATTTGGCAGATTCCACGATTTCCCCCATTTTTTTAGAATGCGTTCAGGTCAGCGCGATCGACCACTCGTCGTCGCCGGCGTTCCGGTTCAGTTGGCAGTTGATCCCGAGGGTCGCGATCCCGCCGCGGTTCGCCTCGGCGAGGTCGTGGTACTGGACCTTCGGCGCGGTGATGGTGACGATGTTCCCCGGCGTGGCCCCAAGCACCGCCGTGAGCGCCCCTTCCGCTCCTGACCGCATCTTTCCGAAGAAGTCGTAGGTCGCGACCGTCACCATCTCTGGGTCGATCGAGAGCGCGCCCTTCCGGATGGTGGAGATCCGCGCGCTCTGGTAGCCTGAAGAGGCGTTGATGTCCTTCCGAAGGGTGACCGTGTTCCCCATCTTGAACTGGAGGCTCTGGACGATCGCGGCATAGGCGTCGACCGTGAAGGTCGCCCCTAAAAATGCCGGAGGAATCGTGGCGTCGTAGGCCATCCCCGTGAGAAGCGCCGCATCCGCCACCGAGAAATCCGCCAGGGTGAAGAGAAAGGAAAGTGCCGCCGGCTTCCCGGCTTCGAGCTTCCATGAGACGTCGCCCCGGCCGCCCCAGGCCTTCTTCACGATCCCGTCCATGTACATGGCGAGGGTGATGGACGGGATCTGATCCGATGCCGGCGCGTAGGTGACCGATGTCCCGGCGACGATCACCTCGTCGCACCCGCAGGCCTTCATGAGCTCGCCCCACTCCGGAGGCGTGCCCGTGACACCGCTGCCCTTCAGCTCGACGTCGAAGCCCAGGGTCGCCGAGCGGCTCCCGGGAATCGAGGCGAACTGGGAAAGGGAAGAGGACACCAACGTCCGGTCCGTGTTTTCCGGCTTGGGAGTGAACACGGGGTTTGCGACCAGGAAGGCTTCCGCCGCGGTCAGGACCTCGGCGACGCCTTCCGTCGCCTCCACTTTTCCCGCCATGACAACTCTGTTCGAAAGCATGCTTTGCTCCTCTCGGTGTTTAAGGAATGATCCGCTCGGTCACAGACAAATGAATCTCCGCGATGTGGCATAGCACGTCGCCGAACAGCCGGATGTCGTTCGCCGTGACCTGGCACGGCGCCATGTCCGGAGACATGGCGTTCGCGTACCACCAGTAGGCTTTTTCCGGCTGTTCCCGAAACTGGGCGCAGACATCGTCGATCGTCTGCTGGAAGGTCTTGTCGCTCGCGTTGGCGTCTTCGAGCTGGAGATGCCCCCGCAAAATGATGTCGTGGACGCGCAGGTAGGCCCCGGACTTCTTCTCGGCGACCTTTCCGCGGGATATCTCCCAGCCTCGGATCTTCTTGTCCGTGTCCTGAAAAAGGGTAATATATTTCTTCCAGTCGAGGGTGAACCGGCTGTAATCGTGCACGACGCCGACCCCGGAAACCTCTCCGAGCAGCGTCGCGATGTCTCCCAGAATAGTCGCATAACTCATGCCGTACCCCCCAGGGCGAGACTGATTTCGAGCCCTTCCGCTTGCGCCATCCGAGCGATCGCGTCCTGGTTTTCCCAGTAGGCCCGGAAGAACATCGCGGCGCCCTTGAACCCTACCCGTCCGATCTTCCGACGGACCAGAAATTCCAGTTGGTCGAGCTTCTTTCCCGCCGCTCCGAACTTCAGGATGAGCCAGGGGAGAAGGGGCCGCTCGGAAAGGGCTTTGTCTTTTCCGCCCGGCGGCCATTTCCCGGGCCGTCTGCCGCGCTCGATGATGTCGCCGTAGGGATTCGCAGTCATGACCATGCCCCGGATGAGGGGCGTCCCCAGGCCTTCGAGCTCCATCTGAATCGACCCCAGGAGGCCGCCCTGTGCCCCGTGCGCGCCGATCGGGGTGCGCTGCTTCACCTCGCGCAGCAGGTAGGCCGTCAGCATCGTCATGAAGCGGTCCAGGTGCTCTTGGACCACGTCCGCCGGCCTCTCGAAGAGCGGGCCGGAAACGGTCATTTTAAGGGAAAAATCCATCAATTGCCCCAGGTCCGGATCCAGGTGTTTTTGCCGTGGGTCATCCGCAGGTCGTCCTGCGGGTAGGATGCGCTCGCCGATGCGCCGGGAGGCCCTCCCTGCTCGTCCGCGCCGATATGGTCGAGGAAGAGCTGCCGCAGCCGCTTCGCGCGGTTTCCGGCCTCGGTGCTCTTCGTCCGGAAGTTCACGACGTCGGCCGAAATCGTCGGATCCGATGCGTCGAGGTAGCTGTTTGCCAGCGTTTCGAGACACATGGCCGCTGCGAGAGAGGCCACGGCGTCGATGTCCGCGGCCGGGATGTCCGCCTCGGCCCGGGACACCGTGTAGTTGATGCGGACACTCTCTCCCGTGGCCGGCTGGACGTAGACGAGCCTGAGCTGGGTTGCGGCCGGAGACCGGTAAATCTCCCACTCGTTATCGTCCACCACGGCCGTCGGGACTTCGCCCACTGGGTATTCGACACCCAAGATCGCAGAGAGATCGGCCTCCCAGTCGAGGGGGAGATCCAGCTCGTGCCCGTCCGCTCCGGCGAGATCCGCCGTAACGATCTTCGGCCGGAACTCGCTGTAGCGTCCGATCGCCGCCGCCACCGCCGGCGTGTAGTCGACGTCATCGGTCAACCGCCCCGTCGAATCCTTCACCTTCGCCTTCACCGTATCGATCAGAGCCATTTTCTATGTCCGCATCCGTCCGTGGGGGTCCATGTCAGTCCGTAATTTCTTCTTTCTCCGCGGCCACCGCCGTTTCTGCGGGAACCCCGGAGAAAGCCCGACGAGCCGATTTCAGCCCGCCGGGCTCGGGCCTGGGAGGGACCCGCGCTACTGCCGTTTGAGCACAAGAAATACGGTACAATCCGTCAGGCTCGGCGTGGTCCCGCCGAGCGTCAGCACAACGGACATCGTACTTTCGTCCGTAAGCGCGGACGTCTTGATCGATGCCTGGTATGTCGTCGCCTGGGCCGCCAGGCTCAACGCCGCGTTCAGAACCGACGTCGAGCCCATTTTAAGATCGACGGTGTACGTCTCGTCCCCGCTGCTCGTATCGAGCACTTCACCCCGGGCCGTCATACTGACAAGTGTGCAGGGATACGGTAGCTGAAAGACGATCGGCGTCGCCGTCGCGGTGATCGTGCGGCTGAAGGTCAGCGGCAACACGATATAGCCGGGCGATGCCGGCGACGGATTCGTCGTCGAAACCGTGGCCCGCGCCGTCATGGGCATCATGGTCAAAAATACCGCCGCCAAGGCGATCAAGGATACTTTGAAAAGGCCTTTCTTCATGTCTTGCTCCTAATCCGGCCGGCCGCCTCGCGCGGCCGGCCTAATTTTTGTCCGCGTCAGTTCGTGTCAGTCCGCGAAAGTCCGTATTCTTCCCCGCTATCCAGCGACCACTTCCATGCGCGCGTTCCGGTAGTCGTCGATCTCGCACTCATACTCGTGTCGGACCTTGTACTGGATCTTGTCCGCGACGAACATCTGGCCGACGGCCGGGTTGTCCGCGACGAACATTTCCGGCTCCTGCCGCCCGTGGAGGAAGGCAAGCTCCAGGATCGGGCAAAGGGCCGGATCCCCGAGCATGATCCAGTCGGTCACGTCCGTCATGAAGGGGTTCACGAAGATCCCTTCATTGTTCGCGCCGAAGTACTGGAACATGGCGTTCCCGAAGTTCGGAGAGCCCGGGAGTCCCCGGCTCTGGTTCAGTTCCGTGGCCGTGCCCCAGAGATCGGTCGGGATGGAGAGCGTCTTCGGGGTCAGGCCGATGCGCTCGCCGCTCCCGGGCTCCGCCTGCTTCTCGAAGGCGATCTTGGCCGCCACCGCCGGATCGTGGGCATAGGCCGTGGACCCGAGATTCCCGTGATCGACGTGGAACATCGCCTTCCCATCGCCCTTGTAGTTGTCGTTATTGATGAGCTTCGCCCAGCAGCGCTTCGCGAGGGTTCTCCTCGCGGCCCGGGGGATCCGGCTTCGGATCCGGTCCACGGCCCGCATGTCGTCGTTCAGGATCATCTGACGGGTGATGGTGATGATCCCGCCCTTCTGGTTGATGGCGTAGGAGATCTCCTCGTCGGAGAGGACGCCGAGATCCGGATAGTCCACCGTCTCCGGGGTGATGTCCGGGAGGTCACCGAAATAGGCGATCTTCACCGATTCCATGGTCCGGAAGTCCTGCGCGTTCCGGATGTTCGGACCGACCAGGAGGCTCACGCCGTAGTCGCTCATTTCCCGGTAGTCCGCGATCATCTGCCGATAGAGGGAATTCCCGAGGACGTAGGAAAAGGTCGTGCTCCCGAACGCCGCCTGCATGCGCTGGATCTGGCCCGGGTCGAGATAGCCGCGGACCTCCGAATCCCCGGTCATCTCGATGTAGGCTGCCTTCAGGCTCCGGAACTGCGGGACGTCCTTGAACGTATCCCCCACCGGAACGCCGAAGAGCTTGTCGACGGCCGCCTGGAACTTCTCGTTCCCCTCGCGACCGACCCGCGCCTGTCCGGCGCCCGCTACCGCGCCGGATCCGTTGAGGCTGTCCACGAGTTCCTTGGTCTCCTGGATCGCCGCCTGGAGTTCTTCCGGCTTGTATTCGATGTCCGCGAACCGGCGACGAAGGGATGCCTGGAACTTCTCCGGGAGCTTCGAGGCCGTAAGCGTCTGGTCCAGGATCATCCGGGAAAGGGACGCCTGGAGCGTTTTCACGGCGGGATCCGGGCCGATCGTGAGAACTTTTTTCAGCTCGGCCGCGACCGCCGCGACAAGCTTGCCGTCAACGGCGCCGTCGCCCGGGCCGGGCGCTTCCGCCATCGCCGCGACGAGCTTTTCAAGGGCCTGGTCTTCGGTGATCGTTCCGGCGGTCATCGCCTCCTCGATCTCTTTCACCAGGTCGGGCCGCGTTTTCTTCATGGCGACCAGCAGTTTTACCAGCATTTCGCGCTCTCTTTCTCCGCCGGCCGAAGCGGCGGCCATTTGAATGAATTTTCCGGCGTTTGTCGGGTCGTACACAACGTCGACCTCTACGGATTTGATCGTCACGGGCTGCCGGGCCTGTCTCCCCGCGACCATCACGGTCTTCGACGTCCCCAGGGCGTCGAGCGACAGGCCGTAGAGATCCGGCTTTCCCCGGTCGAAGGAATCGATCAGGCCATCCCGGAGCCATTTCGCGGACGTTAGGATGTTGAAATTCGCCTCGATGGCGGTTCCCGTGTCCGTGACGTTCGAGAGCCAGCCCACGATTTCCTTCACCGATTTGCCGAAGGTCTTCCCGCTCTGGTGCTGGCTCTCGTTCAAAGCAAAGACACGCGCGCCCTCCATGAGCGGGATCGCCGCGACCAGGGGCTCCCGGGTCCAATTGATCCGGCCATCCTTTCCGAGCCCGTATTCGTTTACCTGAACACGCCAGGTGTATCCGTAGGAATCGTCCGCGGGGTCTCCGACCGCGCCCAGAAACCGCGTGCTCCCCGGGCCGTGGCCGTCGAAAAGGGTTTCGCCGGATTCGGCCGCCTTCATCCCGTCGATCGCGGCGATGAGTTTCCCGGCCTCCTCGAAAATAGCCGTATCCTTCTGCTGAGCGGCCCGCTGGCGGATCGCGATCAGGGCGCTCCGATAGACCTTCCCGCCCTTTCCGAAGGGATACGCCCAGGCGTTCTTTACCGTCTCCGGCACTCCCGGCGATACCCCGAGGTGCATGGCGCCGAAGGCCTTCCAATCCTTCGGATCCCCGAGCATCCGGTTCTCGTCATCTGCCGAGATCGACCAGGCGCTCGCCTTGTCGACCGCCCCGGATTCGATGAGGCCCTTGGCATGGGCCGCGCCGCTCTTGTTCAGTCCGTGGGTCATGTCGTGCTAACCCTTCCCTTTCCCGCCGGCGACATCCGCCGGCGCCTTTCTCTTCGGGACCCGGTGCTTGCGTCCGTCGGAGCCGACGATCACCACATGCTCGCCCGTATCCGCCCAGGACAGCACGTGTTCCGGGGTCATCTCCTCTTCCCTGGGGATGATGACGGCCTTCGCTCCGGGTTTCACGGTTTTTTGGGCGCTGCGGTGTGTCAGCCCCTCCAGCCATTTCTTGTCGATCGGTTTGATCGCTGCCATGTCGGTCTCCTTTGCTCGGTTTCGCTTTGCGTGGCCGATCCGGGAAAACCCGTCCCGGCAAGTGCGTGAATTTTAATCCCAGGGCATTCAGGGCCGTTTATAAACGGGGTAAGCCCTCCCAACCCGGGGGATTGCCTGCCCCGTCCCGGGATCGTCGATCCTGGGGCCTCTCAGCGCGTCAGCCCCAATCCGGGTGATAGGGCACGAGATCGCACCCGCAATGGATCACTTCCTGGATCGGGGCCTTGGGGTCGCGCGGGAAGCGCAGGGCGTAGCCGTTCGACATGAAAGGCTCGCCCGCCGGCTTTCTCACCCCGTCGAGCGCAAGGTGACTGATTCGCGCCCGCATCGGGTGCCCGGCATGCCACCACTCCCCCATCATTCCCGGCACCGTGGCCGCGGCCTGCCGGATCCCCTTATAGGTCGCGTAGCTGTAGGCGCGCCCCATTTCGAGCTCCGTGACCGTCTGCGCCCGGGCCTCGATGCTCTTGAAGATCCCGGGGCTTTCCAGCGTGCCCGCGATGTTCCGCGCGACCTGAAAAGGCGTCTGCTGGCCGAGGAGTCCCAGGGAAAGCTCTCCCTGGATCTTTGACATCATGTCCTCGGAGAGCCCGTCGATGCGGAATGCCGTGAACTCCTTGAGGCTCTCCAGCACCGTCCGGGGCACGTACCCCGTGGCGAACCCGATCTGCCCCCCCGCCTGGGCCGCGGCAAAGGGCAGATCCCCCCCGGCCGTCCACATCGTATCGAGTTGTCCGGAGAGAGCGTTCTTCGCCTGGGCCGCGAACCGGTCGATGTCCGCCTGGATCTTCGGGAGCATCGCCCGGATCCGCGCGCCGGAGACGGTGTCCTCCGGGGTCGCCTGGATCTCCGCCATCACCTGGCGCTTCACCTCGGCAAGGAGGCCTGCGACCACTGCCTGGCCGTCAAGAATTCCTTGATCCCGCTCCTGGATGAGCGCCCGAATTTTCGGCGTAACGATGGCCATCGGTTATCCCGCCGTCCCGGGCTGCGCGTCCGGCTGCGGCTTCGCATCCGGAGACGTTCCCGTCTTCTTATAGTCCTGGTAGTTCTGGGTTAGATCCATCGAGTCGGGGTGGATCTCGAAGCCGATCAGATCGGAGATGTGCGCGAACATTTTTACTGCGGTCGGCTCATCGATGAGTCCCTGGGTCTCGGCCGCGACGATGGCGGCGGTCAGGTCCTTCACCGCGCCGCTGACGAGGGAGACGTCCCGCTCCATGGTCTCCGGCTTCTGGACCGCGAAATCAAACGCCTCGTCTTCCGGAACATGGAGATAGCCCGCATCGATCGCGCCTTGAATCGCCGTCGTGAACATCGTCTCCAGGATGAACTTCACCAGGTTCTGCCGGGCGTCGATCAGGGCCTTCATGGGCTCGTTTCCTTCCTTCGCCGCGGCACGGTTCACGTCCATGGCCCCTCCGTACCAGTGGGGGGGGATGCATTTCGAGCTGATGATGTGGAGCCGGAAGACCCCGGCCGCCTCCTTCATCTCGACCGATTTCAGATTCGGCGCGACGGCCTGCCAGGTGACTTTTTCGTTATGCACCCGCACGGCCCCGTCCGGGTTTCGAGCGAACTGCCGGGCCATCGCGTCGCATTGCTTATCGTCCGCGTTCTGAACGGTCACGTCGTAGATGAAATTGTTCTGCTTTTTCGCCTTCTCGGCCGTCGCGAACACGAATTCCTCGTACTCGTTCAGCCAATCCGCGATGGCAAAGAGGTCGCTCGTTCCGTAGGGATCGTTCGAAACCCGGTTGATAGCGATCAGGAAGCACTCCCCGTCCGTGTATTTGTCCCGCAGATCTTTTGCGGACTGGGAGATCACGGTCTCGGTCTCGCCGATCAGGATGGTTTTTAGCTTCCGTTCCTTTCCGGTCTCGATGTTCTGGACCGCGACCCCGATCAGGACCTCGGCGTTTTCCGGGTCGGCCACGACCTGCACGACCTGGCCCGGATCGACCATGCCGAGCCGGATCCGCCCCGTCTGCTCGCTTCTGAACACCGGCCAGCACTGCAGCCCGAAGATGGAGAGCTCCCGGACTTTTTGCTCCAACTTGATATCCATCCGGTTGATGGCGTCGTACCAAAAATCGTCCATGATCTTTTTGACGTCCGGGTTCTTCGCCGTGTAGGTGAAGCCCTTCCCGGCGGTGAGGGCCGCGAGGATCTCGACGATCCAGTTGGCGAGGGGGTTCGTTTTCCAGAGCCAGTAGCAGATCTCGACCTGTCGCTGCCAGGTCGCGACCGGGAGCTCCCGCACGCTGTTCCCGGTCAGCCGCCGCCACTGGATATCGTCCAGGGCCTGGGAGGCCGCGGCCGGCAGCCGATCCTCGACCGCCCGCTCGATCGTCCCCGAAAACATCCGCTCGGCCACCTTCTTCAGAACTCCCATCACGCGCTCCTCCGCTGAAACAGCCGTCCCAGGCCGCCCCGGATTCCCATCAACGGCTCCCGTCTCGCGTCCGCCTCGTCATCGGCGCCGGCGCACGCCGCCGGAACCATGCCCTGCTCGCAAAGCCCCAAAAGCATCTCCAGGCAGTCCGGCCCGTCGTCATGGCCCCCGCGGTTCCCGGGCCGGTAGTAGATCAACTGCCGCTTCAGTTCCCGGTGCTCCGCCCGGAATCGGATCCATCCGTTCTTGATCCATGGCTGCAGCCGGATGATCCGCAGGTCCTTGTCCGTGGTCGGCTTGTGCTCGTCGATGTTGATGGTGAGCCCCTGGGCGTGCGCGAGCTTTTCGAACTCGCGCGAGAAGAATTCCTGAAACTGCACCGTCTCCATCCGGAACCGGTCGAAATGATCCCGCTCATGATAGGTGAGGATGTCCGCCATGATCCGGTCCGGCTGCCGCTTCTCGATGTCGGCGATGTCGAGGTAGAGGATCCCCTCCTTCATCCGTCCGCCCATGATGGCCGAGGGGTCGTTTCGCTTGTTTTTCTTCCCCAGGGAGGGGTCGCAGGCCCCGGCATGGGGTATCCCCTCGAAATCCACGTCGCCGTCTTCCCAGTCGCGGAACCATTCTTCGAGAAAGATCTGGTCCTCTGGATTCAGGGGCTCGTTCTGTTTTTCGGAGTCGAAATAGGCCGGCCCGTCCGCCACCCGCATCTTCATCAGGTAGTAGTAAGGCTCCATCTCCGGCCAGAGGACCAGGGCACCGGAGAGCATCGTTTCCTGGTGCTGTTCGAAGAAGGCATCGGCAAGCTCTTCGGCTTCCTCTTTCCCGAGGTTCGTGTCGGAAAAGATCCCCTCCCACTGGCCCCATAGGGTCTTTGCCGGGGACCACTTGATGACCGATTGGAACTTCCGGCCCTTCCATCCGGGCCGTTCCAGGAGCCGCTGCAAGAGGCTTTCGTGGTGAAGGATCGTCCCGATCACGATGTAGACCGTATCCGGCTGGCCGATCTTCATCAGCGCCTTGAAGAACCAGTTCTCGAGTTTCCTCCGCTGGTCCGGACTCTCAACCGATTCGTCGTTTTCGAGGTCGTCCCCGATCACGAGGTCCGGCCGGAAGCTCCCGTGCCGGAGTCCCCGGAGCTTCTGCCCGCTCCCCGCGCCCTGGATCTTCACACCGTTCCGGGTGATGATCTTATCCGAGCGCCAGACCGGCCCCTCGCCGTAGAGTTCCGGGAAGTCCTGCTTGATGCGCTCGTTCGTTTCGAGCTCCAGCTTGATGAAGGAGATGAACTCCTCGGCTTGCCCTTTGGTCTCTGAAACGATCAGGGCGTAGCGCCGGGTACGGAACATCGCGGCCGAAAGCGGCAGGAGAAAGGTCGTCCATGTCGACTTCGCGTTCCCGCGCGGGGCCGCGTCGGCTTCCCGGTCGCCCTCTCCGGAATCGTTCGCGCGGGCGATCATCTCCGGGTAGCGCTTCGCGAAATACTTGTGAAGGGCGGACGATGGCTTGTTGAAATAGTGCGGAAAATAGGTGCGGCCGCAGAAGTCGAGATCCTTTTCCGCCCGGGCCTTTCGTTCCCGCTGCGCCTTCTTGTTTTCGGGGAACGGCCGGGCCGCCGCCTGGATCATCTGGCGGATCGCCTCGACTTCCTTCGAAAACTGTCGCTCTTTTGCGTTTCCCGCCATCTATTTCCCCTGGTACTTCACGCGACCCCAGGTCACGATGTCGTCGAAATTGTCCTCGATCACGGCGACGATTCCGGCGTCGTTCCGGCTGCCGTACTCGATCAGGTCCTTCAGAAAATCGAGAAAAAGGGCCGCGCGGTACTCGGCGCTCTTCATGGCGCCCTCCCGCTCGGACTGCTCGAAGCGCTGGACGAGCGCGCCGAGCTTCGAAATACCGTCGAGCGCGGCCGGCGTGATCTTCCCGGCCGGAGCCTCCTCGGCGAAACCGAGCTCGCGCTCCAGGAGATTCTTCAGCCGGAGGCACATCGTCTGCTTCTGCGCCCTGGCCTTGTCCCAATCGTCGAGCTCGTCCCCGGGCCGCTTCGTGTCCGCCTTCCACTGTGAAAGCGTCTGCCGGGATACCCCGAGCGCCGCCTCGATGTCCGTCAAGGATTTCCCCTCGGCGAACATATGGAACGCGACATCGTAGAGTCGCTCCTTGGCGCCTTTCTCAGCCATCAGGCCAGCCCCCGCTTCAACCGCTCGACCTCCAGGATCACGGCCTGAAGTTCGCCCCATGCCTCGGTCAACTGGCTCCACTGCTCGGCCAGCATCGGCACCGGCAGCTCGGCCGCCGGCGTGAGCGCGGTATTCAGCCCGGTCCGGATGGCTTCGGCGTCGCCTTCGATCCGGAGTTCCAGCCGTCTTTTTTTATCTTCGGCCTCGGATAGTTTTCCGCGCATGGCGGCCCTTTCCATGCTCATGCCGCACTCCCTCCCCGTCGGAGCATCGGGCAAAATTGGTTTTGGTCGATCCGCTGCACCAACCCTTCAAGGGTCCGTGTCGATAGCGTGATGATCGATGTCAGATCGCCTGCGAGCCGCTCGTATCCTTTCACGAGCAGAACGTTGTCCTCGTAAAATCGCGTGACTTTCGCGACGTCTTCGCGATATTGACTCAAGACCTTCTGGAGCTCTTTCCTGTGATCTTCCGCCGCTTCCTGGAACTGTTGCCGATGCTCCCGCATAATCCGGTCGATCTTCCGCTGATCGATGTACCAAAGCACCAACACCGCACCCGGCATCCCGAGAATTGAAATCACCAGAGCAATCAACGACATCGACACCCCTTCAATCATCACCGGCTCCCCTCAAGAAAGGTTTGGCGGCCGGATGGCCCGCCTATCGCCACCGCTGCACGTCCACGCATGTCCACCATGTCCACACCGTACATTTCGTCCATGCCTTTTCGTGTTGTTGTGGAGAAAACCATCCGGCCGCCTCGTCCACTGGGGCGCGATCGCCCCTATCCACTACGCACCGCCTGCGTGTTGGTCAGTGAAGAAAATACTGCGCGATTGTGAGCCCAACCGAAATCCCGGACGCAAAAACAATGAGGACAATGCCCCAATATTCTTTGATGAAGGATTCACTGGTCACGAATATTTTGTGGGTTTTGACCAGCCCCTCGTTCGCCAGCTTTTCGACATCCTTTTTCAATGCCTTCAAGCCGTCAGCATATGCAGCCATTTCTCTGTCGATGAAGGCCTTGACCGCCTCTTCCGTCTTCATTACATCCCCTTCGACTGTCTCAGCGGTCTTTTCCGCAAAATCCTTGTATGGCTGAGGCGCATTTGTCGTCATCTTTCGATCTCCCCGTTCGTGTTAGTCCGTGAAAGTCCGTGACCGTCCGTGTTCGTTTTTACCTACTTCTTCCCCGAAATCACCGAGGCCATCGCAGAAATCATTCCGGCGGGCTTCACGGTCGATTGACCGATCGCCATGTTGTACCGGGCGGTCTTCTCCGTGGTCCGTTTCCCGAAATATTGATAGACGATGGTCACGGGAGCCGCGAACACGGATCCAATGATCGGCCATGCCGACGACAGGTCGTTCAGCGCTGTCGGCTTCAAAAATATGGCGGCGATCACGGCCAGCGTGAGCGCGACGGTCTCGAAAATGAGCAGCCGGGACATGTTCTCCGCGATCTTCGGCCGCGTGCTCGACCCGGCCGCGTCCGCCTGGGCAAGGCTCGCCTGGACAGCCGCGAAGGTGGTCAGTTCCGTCGATTGCAGCCCGATTTTTGCCTTCGCGATATCGGCCTCGATGGCCTTCAACTTCACCATCGTCGCCGGGTCCGCTGCCGCAAGCGCCGTATTCACGACATCGGGCGATGCCGTGGATTCAAGACCCAGGCTTTGCGCGAGCGAGGATGCGATCCCGGCCCCGGCAGGGCCGCCGAGCGCCGTCCCGATCACTTTCAACCCGATGTCCCCGGCCGTCTTCGCAACATCTGTCCAGTCCATCACATCCCTCCCCAATGCCGCGCCACCGTGAAAACCCGAGTCAACCATCCTTCGCCGTACTTGCTGAAGTTGCGCGAGCAGGTGTATCGGATCGCCCGGATCGCCATGAACCGGTCGGCGTACCATGCAGCGGCCCGCTTCATGGCTGCCGTGGTCTTCGGCCCGATGACCCCGTCCATCGTGAGGTCCAGGGCATCCTGCATCATGTGGATGGCATCGTCAGGGGATTGATTCACCGCCGAGTCAAAAACGAACAGGGCCAGCGGCCACGACATGTCGTCGCAGTGGCATTTGTCCCAGTATTCTTTCCGGTAGATGGCGACGGCCTGGTCGCGGGTGAGGTTTTCGACGTCTACGTCGGGGTGGAATTTCTGAGCGATGCCGAACTTGGTGGTTCCGCCCGGGTCGTCCGGGTCACGGGTGACTTTGTCCAAGCCTTCAAGGTCGACAACCAGGTCGACGGCATACTCAAACGGGTTGGCCGGTGCATGCGTCATGGTCAATCCCTCCCAGAAACAAACCATTCAAATTTTCTTGACCGGAATACTCCGGATGACGTATGCACCATAAAAAAAAGCCGGAGCGCTGTCGCTCCGGCTTTGCTTCTTTTTGCACACATTGTGAGGTGTTTGCCCCTTATTGCTTCCTAATCTGGCACCCCTTACCTGCTCCGTCCATGAAACTCAATCACCCCGGCACCCGATATCGCAACATTTCTGCCCGGATATCTCCATCATCCCCAAACCCCATTTGCTGGGCATAATAATACGTTAACGCCGTGGAGGTGTCGGAGGATGCCTTGAACTCGATCCGGATCACTGGAGAGTCGGCAGATAGCTCTTCGCATACTTCCAGGAAGCCCGATTTCGATTCCGGGTAAATTCGGGAGATGATATGGGTTCCTCCGCCGCCTAATAAAAGATCGCCATTAGATGCGACGTTATCTTGTAGCCAATAACGCATTCGGTCGTAGAAATTCTTGTAATTTTCGGTGACCTGGTACTTATCCATGGTCCCATTGGATATCAGCCAGGCACGCGCCTGTTTCGTTGTAGTGCACCCGAGTAGCAATATGAGGAAAAAGCCCAGATATGTTGCTTTCTTCATGCTGTGTCTCTCCTTTGTTTTCGCGACATCACTTTTCCAAGCTATTCTTTAGGCCATATAGCTTCAACTGGAGATCGTTATACACATTTTTCCAATCAAGAAGTGACGCCTTGGAAACGGATCCGTTAGGCATCTTCGCTCTGGCATCTGCCGAGGCGATTATTTTCACACCATCCCCCATTTTGATAAAAATATAGGTAATTTCCTCATCATTCGTGCTGTATCCGTTTCCAATGGAGAAAATGACCGCCATATTCTGATCGCTATCAAGCGGATGTGTCATTCTCAACATGGAAGGGCTTTCTTCTTCGAATTCATATCCATTTTGAATGTCTTCTGACATGATTTTGGATTTTACAGCGCTGATACCAGCCCCTTTGATAATGACTTCCGGCTTACCCGATGAAGTATATGTAAACTTTTTAGCTGGCGTAGCACATCCGTAAAACGCCATAATTGTTATACAAAGACAAACTGTTATATACTTTTTCATCCCTTACCCCTTTTTTGATTTCCTATGTTCTATTCAAACCACTCCTGGGCTTCGACCATCCGCAAGAACACAACATTCCCGACTTCCGCCACCCGTCTCAGCCCGCCTTTTGCGTGGTTTTACCCCTTGTTTGCTCCGCGATTGGAGCGTCGTGACTTTTCCCGCCGGCCGATTTCAGCGCGTCAACTGCCCCTTTGACGTAATATTCCATCCGCTTCATGGCGTCTGGATCCAGCTTTTCCAATTCCATGAGCCCGCGATTGATCGCCAGGGCTGTCTGTTTGTCTATAAAATCCCGGATCACAGTGATGTGTTCACGATCTATGGCCGTTTCCCCATTCCCCATGATATCCGGATCTCGCTGGTGATGATGACCGCATTCGCGGTTTTTTCCAGTCAGCAACCAAGCCGGATCAACCCCATATTCGGTCAATTTTCTCAGAAAAGATCCAGGGACATCTCGCTCCCCACGCTCATAATATTGGTATGTACTTAATGCACACCCCATTTTTTGAGCCATATCCTTCTGTGATAATTGCCATTTTTTTCTTGTCTCACGAATCCGGTTTGACAACTCCATTTTGCGTTTTTCCTGTTGACAAATAACCACGTTGCCGGTTACAAATCAAGTGTCTATTTGAGTTCTCTAATTCTGACAGCAAAAAAAGAAAGCGGACTTCATGCCCAAAGCAACGGAAAAGACCGATATGCACCCCGCCGATATCAAGGCGGCCCTGGCGAAAAAGGGGTACACCTTCGCCCGGATCGCCAGGGAACACGGCTATGCGCCGAACTCCCCGAACGCCGTGCTGAACAGGTCGTGGCCGGCGGTGGAGGAGATCGTGGGCCGTATTCTGCGGAAATCCCCGCGCAGCATCTGGCCGAGCCGCTACCAGGGCCGCAAGCTGGTCACGGCCCGTCGTAATCATATGAGAACTCGACTTTAATTTAGCGGAACCGGATGGAATTGGCAATGTCCAAAAGGCGCGCGAAATCAGGCAGTGACCAGCCCCTCCTCGATTACCTGGAGCGAATCCAGGCCGAGTCCAGGAAGTCACGAAGCGACGAAGGAAGCCTGAATATCGCGGACCGGCTACGCGTGTCGATGCGCCAGGCCATCAAACGCTGCCCGATGTCCGTCCATCAGATCGCGGGTGAGATGTCGCACCTACTCGGCGAAACCATCACCGCCGAGATGATCTATTCCTGGACCAGCGAAAGCAAGAGCCTGCATCAGATCTGGGGCACCCGCCTCCCCGCCTTCTGCAAAGTCACCGAAAGCCGCGAGCCCGTTGAAATCATCGCGGACGCCGCCGGGCTTTTTTGTGTCCCAGGCCCGGAAGCGCTGAGAGCCGAAATCCAGCGCTTCTCCGAAGCCGAAAGCAAGGCCCGCAAGGAAAAAAGGAAACGTCAACTCTTTTTGGAGGAACTGGAGGGAAGAAAATGAACCCCGACCGCCTGCGCCTCGAAAACTGCCACAAAAGGGACCTGGTCCGTCACCTGCGCCAGGACCCGGCCACGAAGAGCCTCTTCCCCCAGGAAACCCTGGACCGGATCATCCTCCGCAGAAAGCTCTGCGATTGGGCGAGCATCAACCGGCGCGTCGACGCCCTGGCGGTCCAGGCCGGCCGCTCGCGCGACTACAAAGAGCGCCGCCGCCTTCTCCGGAGCGTCAACAGCCTCATGAAGCGGGCCAACAAGATTTACCTGGAGATCGACTCCCTCCTGAAACGCTTCCCGTCCCTGGCCCAGTACGTTTCCACCCAGTCCATAACGTCCACCACCACGGAGGTCGCCCAATGAAAACATACCGCCGTATCGGCGCCATTTCCCTCACGTTCGACATCCTCCATCACCTGGCGGACCAGCAAGAGCCGGTCTCCGGCGCCGACATCGCCCGTGCCCTGGAGGCCCCGGTAGCCACGATCATGTGTCACCTCGTGACCCTCGCAGATAAGCGCATCGTCCGAAACATCGGCGGCGCATGGGAATTGGACATGGGCCTGGCCCTCTTCTGGGCCAGGAAAAAGGCCAACCTCGAAGGCACCATCGACCGCGCCCGCCAACAACTCAATCAACTGGAGGTATAATCCATGCCACGAAAGACCGACCCCACCACCGAAGCCGCCCTGGAAGTCGTTCGAATGGAACAGGCCTTGGAGTCAAAGGCCATGAACGACCAGGCCGAGAGGGAGCGCCTGATCGCTGAATGCCACCAGGTGATCGGGCGCGTTCAGGCCAATCAGCTCATGGCGAAATTCGGCAACGTTGCCAGTTTGGTCTACCTGAAGCAAGTCAAGGATTCCAAGATTTACAAGGACCTTCCGGGCATCGGAACATGGGATTTGTTCTGTGAATCCATCGGGTTGGCTCGGCGCACGGTAGACGAGGACCTCCTGAACCTGTCGACCTTCGGTGAGGATTTTTTGGAAACGTGTTGCCAATTACAAGTCGGCTACCGTGACCTCAAAAAGCTCCGGAAGATCACCCACGAAGGCACCGCCATCGCCACCGAAGAAGGCCTCGTCATCGGTGACGAGATCGTTCCCTATGACGACAAGGAAGAATTCCAGGCCGCCATCGAGCGCCTTCTGGAAGAAAGAGACCGCCAGCTCGAAGACGCCAAGGCCAGCCTCCGGGCCAACGAAAAGGTCCTGAAATCCAAGGCCGACCTCCTCAAGAAGCAGGAAAAGGCCCTGGCCCGCTTCGAGCAACAGGCCGAAGCCAAGGGCCTCACCCCCGAGGAAGACGCCTTCGTCCAGAAATGCGAGAACGCCCGAATCACCATCGATGGTTTTCTGAACCAATTCGACCCGGACATCAACCCGCTCCCCGATGACGCAACGGAACGCATGAAAAACGCAATCATGCACACCCTGTCTTGGTTCAAACGCTGCATCCTTACCAGCTTCGATACCGCCGCCGATCTCTACGGCCTGCCGGACATGGACGACGGCGGCGGTTGGACCCCTCCGCACCTCCAAGACACCGAACCGGACTCAACGTCCATCGAGGAATAAGCCATGGATTGGGCTCAAACCATGACCGACCGACTGTCCCGGGCCGTGAACGGCGAAAAGGACAGGATCATTGCCGAATACCGGGCCATGACCGGCAAAAGTGCGGCGACCCTTTATCGGATCGCGAAGCAGCACGGGTTCGATTCGGGCCGCAAGCCACGGGAAGACAAGGGCTGCCTGCGCTGCGGCATCTCCGAGGATGTCCTGCAATTCATATCCGCGCTGATCTCCGAGACGCGCCGCCAGGTCAAGGGCACGATCCTTCCGCTGTCCGAGGCCATGGAGATCGCCATCGACAACGGCGTGATCGAGCGCGGCCAGATATCGGAAGCGCGCCTTCAGGCCATACTCCGGGAGCGAGAGATGAACAGCACCGCCCTGAACGCCGAAGACCCGTCCATCCGCATGGCGAGCCTTCACCCGAACCACGTTCACGTCTTCGACGCTTCGATCTGCATCCAATACTACCTCAAAAATTGCCGTGGCCTTGCCATTATGGATGAGCGGGATTTCCGGGAGAAAAAGCCGAAGAACTTCGAAAAGATCAAGCGCCGCATCTTCAGGCTCATTCTCGCTGATCATTTCAGCCATTTTTTGTTCGTCAAATATTTTGAAACAACTGGTGAAAACCAGCTCATGACCTACGATTTTCTGACCTCGGCATGGCACGCCAAGGATCACGAAAAATGCCCGTTCCGGGGGGTGCCGAAGTTCTTGTTGATGGACGCCGGATCCGCGAACATCGCCAAGGGCATCATGGGCTTGCTCGGACGTCTTGACGTCGAATTGCCCAAAAACATGCCCCACAACCCGAAACGGCAGGGCTCGGCGGAAGAGGCGCAAAACCTCATCGAAACCCACTTCGAAGCCCGCCTGCGCCTGCAACCCGCCACCACGATCGAGGAGCTGAACGCGTGGTGCGAAGACTGGCTGATCTGGTGGAACGGAACCCGGAAGCATCGCCGCCACCGGATGACCCGCACCGCATGCTGGTTGACCATCACCCAGGAACAGCTCCGCGACCTCCCCTCCGACGACATCCTCCGCGACCTCTATGCCGAGCCCGAGGTCGAGCGCACCGTCCGGCAGGACAACAGTATTTCATTTCGCGGGGAAGAGTACCGCGTCAAACATATCGCCGGGATCCGGCCGGGCCGGAAGGTCCGCGTCATCCTCCGGCCGTACGACTGGCCGGCCGTCGGCATCGTCTACGGCGAAGACGAATACATCGTTCAGCCCATCGGCAAGATGGCCGGCGGGTTTGCCGCAGACGCCGCGATCATCGGCCAGGAATACAAGTCCAACCCGGACACGCCGGTCATGAAGGTCAAGAAGGCGAACGAAAACTTGGCCTTCGGAACCGAGCGGAAAAAGGACGATGCCCCGTTCGGCGAGACCCTGCAAGTCTTCGGTCACCAGGCCGAAAAAGTCCAATCCATCCCCATGCCGCGCCGAGGAACCCCGATGCCGATCGGCCGGGATATCGCCGCCATCTCCATCTCGATCATGGAGTTGTTCAAGCGCCTGCGCGACGCCGGCGTTCAGCTCACGCCGACCCTTAACGCGGACCTCCGCGCATCCCTCGGGGACAGCGTCTCCGCCGGCCGAGCCGACGAGATCGTGACCGCCCTGGTCGACGGACAAGACTGGCATGGGACCGACAACAACCTCGAAGCCGTCATGTAGGAGGACACATGGCTGCCAAAATCTACGCACAGGATCACGCCCCGATCATCCTCCGAGAGTTGACCCAACGCTGCGGAATCAGCCAATCGGACCTTGCGTTCGTCCTCGGGAGAAAGCTCGGCCGGAGCATATCCAAGGCCCTGGTCAATTTGGCCGTGAACAAAGGCTATCTGCCGCCGAGCATCCCCGAATTCAAAGCGGCCGTCGAATCGTTCATCGCAAGGAACGAATGCACGTCGGCCTGGCTGAATGACAACGGTCTGGGTGTGAAAGACATCTGGGAGGAAACGAACAACGCGGTCAAGGGGAAGCTGCCCGAAGGCTGCCGTGACAAAAGACGATCGCCGGCGATCAAGGCCGACGACCCGGAAATCACTACACCCTGGGAGGTAGAGATGATTACACCCGACGCTTTAAAACATTTCCATCTGTTCCGCAACCCCTTCATCGATGACATCCAGAAGGATTCCGACGTCTATATGTCGGATGAGCATCGCTACATCGAGGCCGCCATGCTGGACGCCTCGAAGCACGGCGGATTCATCGCCGTGATCGGAGAAGTGGGAAGCGGTAAATCCGTGATGCGCCGCAAGGTCGTCGAGAAGCTGAAAAAAGACGGAGACGTCCTGGTCATCTATCCGCAGATGATCGACAAGACCCGGTTGACCGCATCGAGCATCTGCGATGCCATCATCCAGGACATCAGCAACGAGAAATGCCGGTCGAAGCTCGAAGACAAGACCCGACAGGTGCAGCGTCTCTTGATGGATCGGGCAAAGAGCGGCTACCGGCACGTCCTGATCGTAGAGGAAGCCCACGACCTGCGCATCCAGACTTTGAAATACCTAAAACGCTTCTACGAGCTGGAGGACGGCTACCGGAAGCTCCTGGGGATCATCCTGATCGGCCAAAGCGAATTGAAGCACACCTTCGACGAAGGCCAGAATATCGACATGCGCGAAGTGATCCGCCGCGTCCAGGTCGCCGAGATCCGGGGCCTAAACGGCAACCTCAAGGCCTACCTGTCCCTTAAGTTCCACCGTATAGGCAAGGATATCGCCGATATCTTCGACGATTCCGCATTCACCGCATTGAGCAACCGTCTCACCAGCACCGCCAAGGACGGCAAGGCTAAAGTGTCCCATGCCTACCCGTTGCTCGTGAACAACTACGCCGCCCGGGCCATGAACACGGCCCACGAACTCGGAGAAACCAAAATCACCGCCGACGTCATCGACGCGATGTAATCGCCACCAAGTCCATAAAAGGAGCAAAACAACCATGACCACCGCCACAACCACCGCCCTCGCCAACCCCATCGGATTCCGCTTCATCCAGTCCAACGGATTCGTCAAGGAAATGGATACCTGCCCCGTCTGCGGAGAAATCTGGTTCATAAACGAAGGCTTTAACTATCCGGAACCCATCAGAGAACAACTCAACGCCGTCTGCGACAAGTGCGATCGCATCGCCCAGAACCTCATACCCGACAAGATCCTGTCCACTCTCTGCCGCGGAGGCGAAATCGAAACCTATGAAAACCTCGTCCACGCCGCCGTCGGCCACGTCCGCCTGGAAACCCTCGTACAGAAAACATACGACGCCTGCCAATCACTCATCATGGACCCGTTAATGGACGCCTGCGACGTAAGGGAAATCATCCAGGCCTTCGGCGAGTTCTGCGCCGGCCTCAACATCCGGGCCATCACCATCAAATTCGACCAGGCCGAGTAGCCCGAGTCCGCTTCGTCCACAACGTCCACCCTGTCCATAAAGGAGCCCGCAAAATGGCAACCACACCAACAATAAAAATGAAAGTCACGACCGGCGAAAACCCAATGCATGAAATCCTCATCTCCGCTACCGAAGCCTCAACCGAAATGAACAATTTTCTCTATCTTTTCGGCAGGAGGACCAATAGCCGCTTCATCACCGACAGGCTCGACAAAATCAAACAACTCGCCCGCAAGGAACTCGGCTCCTCACATCAAAAAGTCGCCCTCATTGCGAGCATCACCAAATCACCAAAAGAGCACCAGACGGCCAAGCATCGTGTCCTCAACGGTTATTGGTCCGACATCGAAGACCTCATCGCCGATCTCATGCCGCGCCTCATGGACATCGTCCAGAACGGCGCCACCGACGAAAAGCTCACCGAAACCCTTCTCCAGGGCGAAACCCTTACCGCCAGGATCCAGTCGTTCCTGGCCGTCAAAGACCTCGCAGGAAAAAAGGAGTAATCCATGACCACCAAACGCACGAAACCGGTCACCATTCAACCCATCAAAGACCTCACCGAGGCAAACGACGCACTGGCCGAGATCGCCTCGGTGAAACGCCGCCTTTCCGAGATCGACATCGACATGAACGAAGCCATCGATCACGTGAAGGCCTCGGCCGACCAGCTCGCTGCCCCGCACCAGCTCCGGCTCAAGGAGCTGGAAAACGGGCTCACGGCCTTTGCCGAGCGGAATCAGTCGAAGCTCTTTTCGAAGAAGAAAAGCGTCGAGGTGGCCTTCGGCACCATCGGATACCGCAAATCCACCGAGGTTAAGCCCAAGCCGAAATTCAAATGGTCCGTGATCCTCGAAAACATCAAGAAATACGGCTTCACCACGGCGATCCGCACTAAGGAAGAGCCTAACAAGGACGAGCTGCACTCCTGGCCTCTGGAGCGTCTTGACCTTATTGGCGCCCGTCTCGTGACCAAGGAAGCATTTTGGTATGAGATCAACGAATCCGAAGTCGCCAGACAGTCGAAGGCGTAACCCCATGCCGAAACTCAATCACATATGGTTATGTCGGGAATGTGAAGAGGTATTCCCGATGCCCCAAGGCCAGGTCCCGAGCCTATGCCCGTGTTGCATGCAACTCAAAGCCTACCCGCTCGTGGCCTGGCTCCGAATCATCGCCGGAGACGTCTTCATCCGAACCCCGGAAACCACCTGCACGATTCACCCGGATGGAAAGGAATAACGCAAATGATCACCGAACAAAAAGTTCTATCCCTGGTCCCCACCGACAAGCTGCTTCACTTTTTCGCCGGCGGATTCATTGCCGGCGCCGTCGGTGGCTTGTGGGGCCTGCTCGTGGCGATCATCATTGGAGCGGCCAAAGAGGTCATCGACCCATATTGGGGCGGAACGCGCGATCCGCTCGACTTCGCCGCCACCGCCGCCGGCGCCGTCGTCGTATTTGCCGTCCATCTGTTCATTGCCTGGTTGTTCATGTGACCCAACATCATTGGATGGGGTTCGGTCTGCCTGATTGAGCGACCGAACCCTTGGGAGTGAGATGAACGAGATGCTTTTTGAACTCTGCCCGGAATGTGGATCCGATGTTCACGTACAAACGAAGGTGGATTCGGATGGAGATCTCGAAATTATCGTCCGATGCAGGGGCAACAGATGTGATGGCAACACCTGCAATTACAAGGCCTGGACCGTCGCTTATCAGTATGATCTGACCCGCGACTAAGGAGACATCCCCGATGCGCATCGGCACAAAAAGCGTTGTTTTCGGAGCCCATCAATTCTGGATTCACCCCTTTTTCGTCTTCATCGCCTGGTGGCGGCTCTACGGCTTCCCCTGGGATCCGCGCCTTTGGGTCGCGGATGTTTGCGAAATCCGTCTTCACTGTCTTGTTATAGCGCACAGGGTACTATGGATAAAATGAAAAAATATCTATCATTTGGTGGTGGGGTTAATTCGGTGGCTTTGTATCTTCACATGATCGAACTTGGTGAAGACTTCGAAGCTATCTTTGTGGATCACGGAGGCGATTGGCCGGAAACATATGAATACGTTGAAATGTTCATGAGGCACTATCCTATAACCATTCTTAAACCTCAAAGGAAAACAACGCCTATCGGTGGAGATGATAGTGTTATATTCAGCAATATCATAGATTTTTGCTTTGCCCGGAAGATGTTCCCCCACCGGACACAAAGATGGTGTACTTCCGATTTTAAAGTTAAGGTGATTTCCAAATACATCGAAAAGCCGTGCTTTAACCTACTCGGAATAGATGCTGGTGAGGCGCACCGGGCAAAAATCGTCAACCGCGATGGTGAGGAGTTGCGCTACCCGTTGATTGAGGACGGAATTGATAGGGATGGTTGTAAGGCTTTGATTAAAAAGCATGGCTTCCCCGTCCCGATGAAATCTGGTTGCTATATCTGCCCCTTTCAGCGTGTCGGCCAGTTGCGGCAACTACGGAGAGATCATCCGGAATTATTTTGCAGGGTAGAACAACTCGAAAACGAGAACAACGAATATCGTGCGAGTATCTGTAAAGAACCTTTTTACAGCTTCAAAAAGCCTGTTCGTGAGGTTGCCGAAAAGAACATAAAACAAGCGCAGTTATGGCCGGAAGACGAATACCCGCCGTGCCAGTGTGCGCTATAACGATGAAGCTAACCGGCATGAATGAAGCGCAGCGAAATGAATGTCCGAGTTTAGCGACTTGTTATGTGGCGGCTCTCTACGTGCAGCCTGACGGGTGTTACTCGGACTGGCCTTGGATCGATTCATGGCACGAAACCCGGGACGCCCGGAATTACAAAGGGCCGCTGCCGGTGGTGGCGCACCCGCCCTGCCAGTTGTGGGGAGCGATGGCCGCAGTAAATTACGCCCGATGGGGTGGAGTGCACAACCGACCCGGGAACGACGGTGGTTGTTTTGCTGCTGCGCTGGATGCAGTAAACCGGTGGGGTGGAGTGCTTGAGCACCCGGCGAAGACGAGGGCATGGAAAGCCTACAGGCTGGAAAAGCCGGTCGGTGAAGGGTGGAGCCGGAGCGGATTGGGTTGGGTTTGTGAGGTGTGGCAAAGCGCCTATGGGCATCGAGCGAACAAAGCCACGTGGCTCTACTACAAGGGCCGCTCGAAACCACCGGAACTGCGCTGGGACCGGCCCACCGGGACGCACCAGATAGGGTTCCATGATCAAAGAGGGAAGGCGGCGAACAAGCCGACCCTCGGCAAACGAGAGGCGAATGCAACGCCACTAGCGTTCCGCGATGAACTGCTGAAGCTGGCACTGCACTCAGCCACATAACAAGGGATTCTATGGACGGAATCCGTCCTGATAATACCTCAAAATGCGGTGTTATCGAGAATGTAACAAATGTGACAGACTTTGGATCTTGCCGATTTTTGTCTGCCAAGCAATCAGGTCATGATGAAGACCAACTTGGAACAATGCCGGCCTGGGCGCAAATTGGTTAATCTTAAGTTTACCGGCGATTGGGAGGGAACCATGAATGTACGTGAGATCGTAAAAGAGTGGCTTGATTCGCATGGATACGACGGGCTTTACGACGGTGGCGAATGCTTTTGCTTCAAGGATAGTGAAGATTACGAGTTTATGGAATTTTGCTCCAACTTGGAACAATGCCGGCCTGGGCGCGAACTGGTTAATCTTAAGTTTACCGGCGATATAGCTGAACGTCCATATGTCATCGGATTACGGCATGCCATGCCAAGGACGCCTTTAGTTCATGACATCGTCAAGGATTTCATCGAGCTCCACGGCTTCGATGGCCTTTACGATTTGATCGGATGCGGGTGTGACGCGGGGACGCTAATGCATTGCAATATCGGTTGCCAGGAGTGCCGGGCCGGTTATCGGATGATGGATCAGGACACGGGCAAACCTATCTTTAGCCCGAAGAAAGGATGATTCGATGACTCTCCATTTTGCAAAAAACGCTACATTTAAAGATGTTGTTGAAGACGGCTTCAATGGAATGAAAGCGAATAATTGCGATGGATTCGAATATATCGTCGGGACGATTAAGGGCGGACAATTAAAAGTTGTTTTCGAGCCCCCATATTCCTGCGAGATGTTAGAAATTGGTGGACCGGAAGACTTCGCCTTCACACTGGTTTCTGAAACGGAGGATTAATTGAAGCTCACCTGCCCGAATCCAAACTGCCGCCTGGTGGCATCCATAGAGGCATGGTTCAATGAAAAGGATTTCATCCGATTTATGACCTGCTACGGCACGCTGCCCCATGACGTGATGCGCCTGATTTTCCCCTATTTAGCCTATTTCCGACCGAAATCGAACCGAGGCCTGTCCTGGGAGCGAGCGGCCAACCTCCTGGAACAACTCAAAGCCGAAATCTACTCGGACAGCATTTGGTGGGGAAGCAGCGTCGCCAGGCCGAACAAGCCGGAGTTTTGGATCGAAGCCATTCAAAAGATCGTCAACCAGGCTCCAAAAACGCTCCCTCTGAAAAACCACGGCTACATCAAGCACATCGCCTATGACCTGGCCGACGACGCGGATCGCGCCACCGAGCGCTCTCACATCGAGGCCGAGCGCAAGGGCACCCTCCGCCACGATCGCGAAGCTACCACCGCCGTTCCGGAACGTCTGGACCCGGAATGGATGCATGAACGCTACCTAAAAAATACGGGCAAAAAATGAGAATCCATCCCAAACAGATCCGCATCATCAAGATGGCCCAACGCCAACTGGGCATTTCGGACGACGACCATCACGATGCCTTGGAGCTCCGCTACGGCGTGAGATCATCGACGCGGTTGTCCATGGATCAGGCCAACGATTACATCGACGATTTGCAATCACGCGGATTCGTCCTGACGCCCACCAAGCCGAGAAAACCGAATTACAGGCGCCCTAAAACGGTGAAACAGGGGAAAAACGTGGTCACACTTGCCAGCCCGGCCGAGATCGACAAAGTCAACAACCTGGTCGCCCTGGTCCGCTGGAATGTCGAAAACGGCCATCAACGTTTCTTTGAAAAACGTATGGGCATCAAGTCCGGAAGGGTCCGCACCTCGAATGATGCCTACCTGGCCATCGAAGGCCTGAAAAAACTGATCGACCGCCAACTGGCCACGGACTTCGGACCCCGCTGGAAAGAGGACATTCATTTCGGCCACGTAACAGCAACCCAGGACGTCAAGGAATACCTCCGGCTGCATCACTGTGACGCCAAGGGCCTCCTTTTATAAATAGGTACCCAATGTCAAAGATACTCGATAGAATGCTTGAGATCGCCGAGATCAAAAAAAAACCGACATACCATCGCGAAGAGGTATGCCGGATCCTCGGCATCTCGGACCGCACTTTCTGGACATTCGTCACATCGTTCGAACCAGGCCCCGACGGCCCCCGCCATCCGGCCACTCTAGATTCATTCATGACCCGAGGCCACCGCCGCGTCACATATCAGGAACTCGAAGATTTCCTGGCCAGAAATCGCACATACGAACGCCGACACGCCGCCGACACCCAAACCCAAATCCCCCTCCCATTTTAGTCATCAAGAATTTCTTGATGAACCCCCCGATCCCCTGCCATGTAAAGCAACCGTAAACCAAAGCAAAAGGCACTTTTCGCAATTTCAGGTGGTTGGGTTTCGCACCCCCCATCACGTTGGTCGATCGATTTGAATC
>JBJKRV010000098.1:0-4067 GCA_046704465.1 Opitutaceae bacterium
CTCGTGCCGAAGAAGTGCCCGGGCCGGCAGCCCGCCATCCTCTTCTGCCACTGGCACGGCGGCGAATACGACGGCGGCAAGATCGAGCTGTTTCAGGCCCGCCACACGCCCGAGGCGCCCGGGCCCGCCCTCGCCAGCCGCGGCTATGTGGTCCTTGCCATCGACGCGAGCGGCTTTGGCGAACGCAATGGCGAGGGGCCGGACGGTCCGGCCCAAAGAAACTATGCCGCCGAGGAGACGGCCGCAAAATTCGATCTCTGGGTGGGGCGCACGTTTTGGGGGATGTTGCTCCGCGATGACCTGATGGCGCTGGACTACCTGGCGTCGCGGCCGGAGGTGGACCGGGACCGGATCGGAGTCACCGGGATGAGCATGGGTGCGACCCGGACGTGGTGGCTGATGGCACTGGACGAGCGCCTGAGGGCCGGCGTGGCGGTCTGCTGCCTGACCCGATACCAAAACTTCATCGCGCACGGACTTCTGCATGAACACCACATCGGCTACTTCGTGCCCGGCTTCCTCAATCATTTCGACAGCGAGGCGGTGGTGGCGCTGATTGCGCCGCGGCCAGTGCTGTTCCAGAACGGTGACCGCGATCCCACGTCGCCGGTCGATGGCATTCGTGCCGTGGAGGCGGCGGTGCGCCCCGTTTACCGACTCTATGACAAGGAACAGGATTTCCAGAGTGTCATCGGCGCCGGCCAGGGGCATGTCTACACGGCGGAAATGTGGGCCAGGACCCTGGCATGGCTGGACCAACACCTGCGACGCCAGCCTGGCCGGCCTCGCCAAAGACAAGCAAACCGACCGGTGACAAAGCGGGTGAAATGAACTCCAGCCGAAGCAGTCAGGGTCGCCATCGGGCGACGGGGTGGGTTCTGGCCGCGTTGATCCTGCTGGTGGTGCCGGGCTCGCCGGTCCGCGCCTCCGAACCGGGCCGGATCACGGTGGCGAACGGCCAGTTCATGGTGAACGGTCACCGCCTCTGGATCAACGGCGCGAACACGCCGTGGCACCATTGGAACGACTTCGGCGGGGCGTTTGACGAGCACTGGTGGGACGCGCAATTGGCCGCGCTCCACCGGGACGGAATCAACGCCACCCGGGTGTGGATCTCCTGCAGCGGCGGGGCCGCCATCCGCATTGACCGGAGTGGAGCGGTATCCGGGGCGACGCCGGCGCACTGGCGCGATCTGGACCGGCTCTTCCAACTGGCGGCGAAGCACCGGGTCTATCTCATGGCGACCCTGCTGTCTTTCGACCATTTCAGGGACAACCATTCGGAATACCGGCGGTGGCGGAAGTGGATTGCCAGCGACGGGAACATCGATTCGTACGTCGACCACTACCTGATTCCGTTCCTCGACCGCTACGGACGGTCCCCGTGGCTCTGGTCGATCGACCTGATGAACGAACCCGACTGGGTGCACGAGAATGCCGAGGACGGGCGGTTTCCGTGGCAGCGACTGCAGAGCTACTTTGCCCGGGCGGCCTGTGCCATCCACGAGCACAGCCAGGTGCTCGTCACCGTCGGCCTGGCGATGCCAAAGTACAACAGCGACACGGGTAAGAACTGCGTCGGCAACATGGTGAGCGACCGCGCGCTGCAGGCGTTGGTGCCCAACCCGGCGGCCCGCCTGGATTTCTACACCACCCATTATTATGACTGGAACGGGAAGATCTGGGGCAACGCGGTCTATCTGACGCCCGGCGCCTACCATCTGCCGACCGACAAGCCGAGCCTGCTGGGCGAGATGCCGGCCGTGGGCACCGCCGGGCACACCATCACCGAGGATTACGAAAGCGCCTTCCAACACGGGTGGCTGGGGGCGATGGCATGGACGTCCAACGGGGTGGACGGCAACGGCAGTCTGAAGGAACTGGGCCCGGCGACGCGGGCCATGCGGGCGCGTTACCCGGCGCTGATCGACGTCGGCCCGCCCTGACCGCGCCGGACATCCCCGATCGGTCGCCCGAGCCGGCGTTTTCACCGTTCGAATTGGATCCGCCATGAACACGAGTCTTGCCCAACCGGCGCGGCGCTATCGCGAGGCGCTGCTCGATGATGTCCTGCCGTTCTGGGAACGGCACTCGGTCGACCGCGAGGAAGGCGGCTATTTCACCTGCCTGGAGCGCGACGGCACGGTCTTTGACACGGACAAGTTCCTCTGGCTGCAGGCCCGGCAGGTGTGGACCTTTTCGATGCTCTACAACCGCCTGGAGAAACGGGAGGCGTGGCTGCAGATGGCGCGGCACGGGGCCGAGTTTCTCCGCCGCCACGGCCGGGACGGGGAGGGCAACTGGTATTTCAGCCTGACCCGTGACGGCCGGCCCCTGGTGCAGCCGTACAACATCTTCTCCGACTGCTTTGCCGCGATGGCCTTCAGCCAATACGCGCTGGCGGCCGGGGACGAGTCGGCCCGGCAGGTGGCCGGGGAGACCTATCGCAGCATCCTCCGGCGCCGGGAAAATCCCAAGGGAAGGTACAGCAAGGCCGTTCCGGGCACCCGGCCGATGATCGCGCTGGCATTGCCGATGATCCTGGCGAACCTGACGCTGGAATTGGAGTGGCTGCTGGCCCCGGGCGTCTTCAACGAAACCGTGGACGCCTGCGTCCGGGAGGTGTTTGCCCGCTTTCTCGACGAGGACCGGATGATTCTGCACGAGCAGGTGGATCCCGACGGGAGCAAACGGGATTGTTTCGACGGGCGGCTGATCAACCCCGGCCACGGCATCGAAGCGATGTGGTTCATAATGGACATTGCCGAGCGCCGGAACGATCGGGCGTTGATGGCCAAGGCGGTCGAGGTCGCCCTGCTTACGCTGGAATTCGGGTGGGACAAAAGCCGGGGCGGCATCTTCTATTTCCTGGACGCCAGGGGGCGCCCCCCCCAGCAGCTCGAGTGGGATCAGAAGCTGTGGTGGGTGCATGTGGAGACCCTGATCGCCCTGCTCAAGGGCTATCGCCTGACCGGTCGCGACGCCTGCTGGTCGTGGTTTCGTCGGGTGCAGGCGTACACCTGGAAGCACTTCCCCGATCCGCAATACGGGGAGTGGTATGGATACCTCAACCGGAGCGGAAAGGTCCTGCTGCCCCTCAAGGGGGGAAAATGGAAAGGCTGCTTCCATGTCCCGCGCGGGCTCTACCTCTGCATGCGGGAGCTTGAACAGCTCGAGGCCGGTGGGGGGCGACCGTCCGCCGGCAATCGTCCGCCGGAGGGTGGGGAGGAGCCGCCATGACTGCCGTCGCCCTCCTGCCGATGGATGACCGGCCGGTCAATTACGACTCTCCGCGTTATCTTGCGCGCGCCGCCGGCCTGGAGATCCTGCTCCCGCCGCGCGAGTGGCTGGGCAATCCGTGGCGCGCGAGCCGGCACGGCGATCTGGTGGACTGGCTGGTCCGGACGGCCCCGTTGGCGGAAGCCGTCATCGTGGCGATCGACACGCTGGCCTACGGCGGGCTCATTCCCTCGCGGACGTCGTCCGAGTCGGCGGAGACGGTGCTGGGCCGGCTGGGCATCCTGCGCGATCTGAAAGCCGCGCGCCCGGCGCAGCCCATTCTCGCCTCCAGCGTGGTTCTTCGCATTTCGCGGCTCAACTCCAGCGAGGAGGAGAAGCCCTATTGGGCCACCTATGGCAGCCGCATGTTCCGGCTCTCCTACCTCGAGCACAAGGTCGAGCTGGGGGACGCCTCGCCGGAGGAGGCGGCCGAGCGGGACGCCTTGCGGCCCGGCATCCCCGACGAAATCTACCTCGATTACCGCCAGGGCCGCGCCCGCAATCACGCCGTCAACCGCGCCATGCTGGACTGGCTGGCCGGGGGCGTGTTCGATTACCTGCTCCTGCCCCAGGACGACACGGCGGACTACGGCTGGAACATCGCGGAGGCGCGCTCCCTGCAGGCGCTCATCCGCGACCGCGGCCTGACCGGGCGAGCCATCACCTATCCCGGCGCGGACGAGATTGGCTGCCTCCTCCTGGCGCGATGCGTCTGCCGCCGGGCCGGATTTGCCCCGAGAGTCTGGCCGCGTTACTCCGGCATCACCGGGCCGTCGGTGGTCACCGCC
>JBJKRV010000099.1:0-9870 GCA_046704465.1 Opitutaceae bacterium
GCATAGCCGTCCTCCTGCCAGCGGGCGAGCTGGGAGAGGAACTGGTGGCGCGCCTCCTCCTCGACCTGCAGGCGCTCCTGGGCGACGAGCGCATCCTCCGGATAGCGGCGGTGGTGGGCGAGGCTCTCGGTGTCCCAGGTTTCCTCGTGTTCCGCCCCGTCGAAGAGCGTCGAAGCCTCGTCCAGTTCGCCGAGACCGGTCGCGGCGCCCGTCCGGGACAAGAACGGCTCCAGCGCCGTCCGGCCCGCGCCGGACCGCGGTGCCGCGGCCGCGTCCGGTGCCGCGAGATCGAACGCCTCCTCGAGCGCCGCGGGTTCGAGGAACACGAGGTGGGTGAGCGGGCTGAGGTAGTCGGCCAGGCCGCCGGGGGACCCGGCGAGGGTCAGGCGCGGGGAGGCCGACACGGTGATCCGCTCCACGGATTCGCCGGAGCGCTGGGTCACGGGATCGAGGGTGCGGAGGTCCTCGATCACGTCGCCGAAGAAGTCGAGGCGGTAGGGCTCGGATGCGGTGACCGGGTAGACATCGATGATGCCGCCGCGCACGGCGTACTGTCCGGGCGCCTCGCACACGGCCTCGGCGTCATAGTCATACTCGCGCAACTGCTCGATCAGGGCGCCGAAGGCCTGGGACTGGCCCCGCACGAGGGTGAGCTCGCGCCGTTCCAGTTCCTCGAGGGCCGGAACGGGCTGGAGCAGGGCGGCCGGTGTGGTCGCCACGAGCAAAGTGCCCGCACCTGGCGTCGCGGCGGACGTGGCGTGACGGGAGGCGCGGAGGCGGGACAGGACGGCGAGACGGTCGCTGGAGGCAAGAAAGGACTCCCGCAGGTCGCGCTGGTCGGCCAGCGACTCGGGAAACACCCGGGCCTCAATCGGCTCGCCGCCGTCCGCGGCGGAGTGAAAGAACAGAACGTCCTCCGCGAGCTGTTCGGCCACAGAAAGCTCTTCGGCCACCACGACCCAGACGGGCGCCGGCCGGCGCCGCAGCAGGCTGGCGAGCACGGCGGCCCGGGCCGGCGGACAGACGCCGGTAATACGGCAGCGTTTGGGGGAGGAGCCGGTCATCGCGAGGGAACCCGATTAGGAAGCGTCTTTTTGGGATTCAGGCAACCCGCCCGACATGGCGGTTTGCGGCCCGCTCCGTGTCGGGCGTTTGGCCCAACTCTGGCCAACCTTCGCCACGGTTGGGCCGGCCGGCCCGGGCGGGTCCCAGCCCTGGCCGGCAAAGAGCCCGGCTGCCCAGTGGTGGTCAACCTTCGCCACAGTTGGGCGGGCGAGCCGGAAGGTCGCGAGGAGAGCGGGGCCGGGATCGGATCAGGGGACCGCGCTCCCGGAGCCGCCGCCGTCGAAGGACGCGAGGGCGGCGCGGGCCGCAGCCTCCTCCGCCCGCTTCTTGGAGCTTCCGCGGCCCGATCCGAGCAGGCGGTCGCGCAGATAGACGTTGACCTCGTATTCGCGCTCGTGGGGTGCGCCCTCGGCGCCCACGACCTCGTAGCGCAGGGCCCGGTTGCCGTGGCTCGGCTGCACGAGTTCCTGGAGGCGGCCCTTGGGATTGTCCTCGCCGAGAAGGGTGTCGAGGTGATCGGCGAGCGGTCCATACCAGCCGAGAACGACCTGGCGGGTCGCCAGAAAGTCGCTGTCGAGGTACACGGCACCGACGAGCGCCTCGAACGCGTCCTCGAGAATCGACGGACGTTGGCGGCCGCCGGTCTGCTCCTCGCTCTGGCCGAGCAGGAGCACGCCATCGAGCCCCAGTTCCCTGGCCAGTCGGGTGAGGAGGCGGCCCTGGGTGAGGGCGGAGCGGCGTTTGCTGAGCGCTCCCTCGCGTTCGTCCGGAAACAGGGTGAACAGGGCCTCCGAAAGCATGAGCTGCAGCACGGAATCCCCGAGGAATTCCAGACGCTGGTTGCCGGGCCCGGCCTCGGGGTGGTCCTGCAGGTAGGAGGTGTGCGTCACGGCGCACCGCAACAGGGCGGGATTCCGGAAGTGGTAGCCCAGCCGCGCCTGCAGTTCGGCCATGCGCGCGTCATCAATTTCCATGGCAAGGGATGCTACCAATTGCACAAGCCCGGAAATGTCCAAGCCTCAAATGGAGTCCGGGAGACGGCAGTCGGGCTCGCGGCGGGTGATCTTGTAGTGGGTGACCTGACTCAGCGGCAGCTCCCCATCCCAGGGCAGAGGCCCGGCCAGGCGGAACGTGACCACGTCGCCCCGCCTCCCCAGAACGTCGGCGGGATAGAACCCAAACCCCCGGAGGGTGAGCACGCCGCCAGCGGTCGCCGCCGCCGGCACCAGCACGCGAAGGCGGACGCGAAACTCCGGCCTGGCCCCGTCGGTGACCGAGAAATGCGTGGTGGGAAGGACGTCCACTGTCTCGACCCGCTCGATGACCGCGGTGTATTCGACGGACGCTCCGGGAGCGGATTGGCAGGCGCCGATAATCAGGAGCAGCAGCAGAATGGTGAGCGATCGTGCGTCCATGGGCCGGGAAATGCCGGCCGGCGTTCCCGCTCCAGTTATGACAATCCGGCATCCGCCAGCCGCCATTCGACCGGTGCGGATTGGCCGGGCGCGCCGCCGTCCGGCGCCGCGGCGGGTCACGAGGAGGCGCTGGTGTAGCGCTTCAGCCCCTGATGAAAGACAAACACCGCGAGGGCGAACCACCCGAGGGCGGCGCCGAGGAGCCAGAGCGCGAAGGACCACCGGAAGCCGTGGATGAGCGTGCTGGCGGGGACGTTGCTCACCACCACCGCGGGCAGGATGTAGACCAGCACGACATTGGCGAGGCCGCGGAACGCCTGGCGCGGCAGGCGGGAGAAATCGAACAGGGTGAAGTAGCTGCCCTCGATGCCCTCGGTCTTCACGATCCAGAAGGTGGACGAGGTGGTGAGCAGAAACAGGCTGTAGTGCACCAGCAACCCGCAGCCGACCAGGCCGAGGTAGAGCAGGACGTCGCCGACCGTCGGATGCAGGCCGAGCCGGTAGACGGCGTAGAGCACGACCGAACCGGCGACAAAGGTGTTGACGAGGCTGTCGGGGTCGAGCTTGCGCGTCGACACCATGAAGAGCGGGTTGCCGGGCTGCGCGAGGTAGAAGTCGAAGTAGCCGCTGCGGACGTTGCGGCCCATCTCGAAGAGGTTGCTCCAAAAAAAGCCCATCAGCAGCCGCTGGATCAGCATGGAGGTGCCGATCAACAACAGCATTTGGTACTTGTTCCATCCGGCCACGGACGAGGTGTGCAGGTAGATGACCTCGATCAGCAGCAGGTTGACGCACATCCAGGCGAGTTCGACGGCCGACCACAGGAGGAAGTCGAAACGGAACATCATCGACCGCACGATCGAGTAGCGCAGGGAGGCGAGCCAGATGCGGAGGTATTGAGCGGGTTTCATGGCGCGGCGGCGCGGATCATCCGCCGACGGCGGTGTGCTTGCGCAGGCCGTTGATCCAGATGAAATGGGCCGCGATCATGAGCACGGCGACCCAGGCGCCCTGGAGCAGGAAACCGTGCAGCGCGGCGGCCTCCTGGATGCGGCCGGTGAGGATGCCGGCCGGAAAATACATCATGTAGTAGAAGGGCAGGAGCTGGGCGACGTGAAACAGGCCCGGCGGGAGCAGATCAAGGGGAAAGACCTGGCCGCTGAGCATGGTCTCGATCGCGAACGACAGGATGACGAATCCCTGGATCTCGAGGAACCAGAAGGCCAGAAGGCCAAAGCAGTAGGCGAGGGTGAACTGCAGCAGCGCGGCCAGCGTCAAGGCGGGCACCACGAGGACCACCCGCCAGACCTCCGTGGGAAAGACCAGATAGGTGTGGAGGAGGGGAAAGACGAGCAGCAGGGGCCCGAGGATGAGCAACCCGGAGACGACGCGCGCCGAGGCGAAAACGGTGAAGCGGTACGCGTAATAGTCGATCGGCTTGAGGAGAAACTGGTTGATGAGCCCGTTGCGGATCTCCTCGCCGATCTGGTAGTCCTCGTTGAACGCACCGACCATGAACTGCATCGCGATCAGGACCACGAAGTAGGTGAAGGTTTGGCGGACATCGAATCCGCCGATCTCCTTCGTCCCGGCGTAGACCGCGCCCCACAGGATCAACACCACCGCCAGGCGGACGAGGGAAAAGAACGCGCGGATGAGGAAATTCCAGCGGTAGACGATGTTGTTCTGCAGCCCGACGAGAAACACGTGCCGGTATTTGTTCAGCGTCGCGTACATAACTGTCAGCGGCGCCAGCTAAGTGACGGTGACGGCCGACGCAAGCAGCGAGGTGGGCGGGCCGCTCTGTTTCCATCCAACCGGCTTGGGTGGAGCCCGACCTCCGGGCGGGCTGTGTTCTTGCCGCGGGGCGGGACCCGCCCGGGAGGTCGGGTTCCACCGGTTGAAGCGTCCCCTGGGCGCCGGGACGGCCTCTAATCGGCCCCCAGTCCGAAACGGCTGACAACCTCCTTCGCCAGGTGCCGGTAGGCGGTGGCGCCGGGGTTGGTGGGATCGTATTTGAAGATGGGCTGGCCGAAGCTCGGCGCCTCGCTCAGGCGCACGGTCCGCGGGATGACCGTATTGAAGATCTTGTCCGGCAGGTGCCGCTTCACCTCGTCGACCACCTGCCGCGACAGGTTGGTGCGGATGTCGAACATCGTCATGACGATCCCGCCGATGTCCAGGGAGCCGTTGATCTGCGCCGACTTCAGGCGGTCGACCACCTTGAGGATCTGGCCGAGACCTTCGAGCGCCATGTACTCGCACTGCAGGGCGATGAGGAGGTGGTCGGCGGCGGCGAGGCTGTTCATCGAGAGCATGCCCAGCGCCGGCGGGCAGTCGATCACCACGACGCGGTAGCCGTTCGAATCGCGCACCGGCTGCAGCGTATGCCGCAGGCGGAGGAGGTAGTTCTCCTGCTGGGCGAGTTCGATCTCGATCGCGGCCAGGTCGACCTCGGACGGAAGCAGCGCCAGGTATTCGTACGCGGTGGGGGTGATCATCTCCAGGGCGGTGCCCTCGCCGTGGAGGGGCCGGTAGAGGCTGCGCCCCTCCTGCTTCTCGATGCCCAGGGCGCTGGTCGCATTGGCCTGCGGATCGAGGTCGACCAAAAGCGTGTGGATCTTTTTCTCGGCCAGCGCGGCGGCAAGGTTCACGGCGGTCGTGGTCTTGCCGACGCCGCCCTTCTGATTGGCGATGGTGAAGACGGTGGTGGGCATCGAGGCGTGGCCCCATGACTAACGGTCCCGCCCGCCGGGGCAAGCGCGACCGTGCCCGGCGAGTTGCATTGTCGCCCCGGCGGTGCACGTTCCGCGGATCGGTCCGTGTCGGGCCGTTCCTCTCCCATGCTTTTTTGCCGCCTGTCGCTCTCCGGCGCCGCCGCCGGGCTCTGCCTCGCCGCCGCGGCGGCCGCCCCGGCCCTGCCGCACTACGACCACGTCGTGCTCGTCATCGAGGAGAACCACTCGTACGCGCAGATCCTGGGCCCGGGCAGCCCGGCGAGCTTCCTCAAGGAACTGGCGGCGGGCGGCGCCTCGTTCACGCAGTCGCACGCGGTCGTGCACCCGAGCGAGCCCAACTACCTGGCGCTGTTTTCCGGTTCGAGGCACGGCGTGCGGGGCGACGGCGTGCCGCGGGGCGTGCCCTTCTCCGGGCCGAACCTGGCGGCCGAACTGGCCGCGCGGGGGCTGAGCTTCGCCGGCTACTCGCAGTCGCTGCCCTACGCCGGCTTCGAGGGGCGCAGTTTCTCGACCGCCCGGGGCCGGAACGAGTACATGCGCAAGCACAACCCGTGGTGCGACTGGGAGAGCCCCCATCCGGGTCGCAACCAGCTTTCCCCGCTGACCAACCTGCCTTTCGACCACTGCTTTCCGACCGCCGCGGGAGACGACTTTGCGCTGCAGCCGACGGTGGCGATCGTGGTCCCGGACGAACGCTTCGACATGCACGACGGCACCGTGGCGGCGGCGGACGCCTGGTTGCGCCGGAACCTCGGCGCCTATGCCCATTGGGCGCTGAGTCACGACAGCCTGCTGATCATCACCTGGGACGAGGACAACGGCACCTACGCGAACCACATCCCGACCCTCTTCTTCGGCGCCCACGTGAAGCCGGGTGACTACAGCGAGCGGATCAACCACTACCGCGTCCTGCGCACCGTCGAGGACCTGTTCGGCCTGGCCCACGCCCGGCCGGGCGGGCCCGGTCCGATCACCGATATCTTCACCGCCCGCGGCTGAACCTCCTCGCCGGCGCGCGGCGCTGAACGCCGCTACGGCTTGGCCGGCGGGTGCACGAAGATCGGCGCGGCGCGCGGATTCCACTGTCCACCGAGGACGTATACGGGGTTGCGATAATCCGCGATCAATCTCGCATCGGCCGCCTCGGTGAGCTGCCGGGAGCCGGGCATCCGCCGGCTGACGTCGACGGGGTGGCCCGCGGCGTCGTGGCTGTCGAATTCCCAGAAATGGATGTCGGCGGGGTTGTGTTCATCGCCTTCGCGGCCGCCCAGAAGCTTCCAGGCCACCGGACCGACCGCGTCGCTGAGCGTGCAGTCGAGCAGGACCACCTCGCTGTGGGGAAACCGTCCGGTGCCGATCCGGGAAAGGTAGCAGCCGGTGACCCCGGGCGCGCCGTCGAACGTGCAGCGGTCGAAGACATAGCCGTGATTCGTTCCCGGATTCCGGATCTGGGTATAGTAGCAGGCGGAGCGGAGCGCGCGGAAACTGCAACGCTCAAAGTAGCAGGGTCCCGTGCCCCACATGAAGTCGACGTCGCCCTCGATGTGGCAGTCGCGGAGGTAGGCCTGGCCGTTGATCTGGAGGGTGTCCTGGTAGCTGTAGAGGTCGACATCGGTGAGAACGGCGCGGGCGTCCCGCGTGCCGTTGAGGATGATCGCCTCCGCCTGGGATCCGCCCTGCGGCGTGGTGTTGCGGATCGTGAGATTCGCGAGGGTCAGGTCGTCGACGCGGTGGGCGAGGAAGACGCCGCGGCGGTAGATGTGCCCGCCGTGCACGGCCTCGCGGCTGGGATTGTTCGAGCGGCCGCCGTAGGGATTGCCGCCCGACGGATTGAAGCGGGCGTTGTTCGCATACTCGATCACGGATTGGCGGCGGTCCTGGCCGAGGAGGGTGATGGCATTCTTGTGGGTGAAGAACACGATGCCGGGGTAGACGCCCTTGTGGATGAAGATGGTGGTCGGCGTCGTGTTGCCGTCGGGAATGAAGTCGAGTGCGCCCTGCACGGTGCAGAAATCGCCGGTGCCGTCGGCCGCCACCGTGAGCCAGGTGGTGCCGGGCGCCGGCGGGGCGGCCCGGGTGGTGAAATGCCATCCGGCCGGCTCGGAGTCGCCGCCACGAAACACCCCCGGATCGATGCGGACCTCATAGGTCCGACCGTAGCGGAGCGCCCCGGCGCGCGGATAGATGGTCGCCTCGCGGCCGGAGAGGATCACCGGGTAGTAGCGAAACCCCGGCAGACCGCCGATGGTCTCGATGGCGGTGGGCGCACTGACGTCGATCGTCTCGATCACGCGCCGGTCGGCCGTGTCGATGATCCGGATCCGTCCCGAGGCGCCGAGGACCGGCGGCGCCGGGAAGGTGAGGCGGAGCGGCGTGTCGGGGCAGACGTTGGTCGCCGCGTTGGCGGGAAACAAATGCACGGCGGCGCTCGGGGCGGGAGCGGCGCGAACAGCGAGGATGCCGGCAAGCGCCAGCGCCAGGAGGATTCGGCAGGCAGGGCGGGGGATCATGGTCGGATGATTTGGTTGGGGCGGGTCACGCCGGCCTTGACGGTTATTGCGCCGGTCCGCCGAATGTACAGCCGAAGGCGCGATGCGACCGGCCATTTTCGGGGCGGCCAATACCGCCGCCGGGCTGGGAAACGGCGATCACTTGTGCTAATTTCCGGTCCGCTGCGAACACCCACCAAGAGTCCGAAGAACCACCGGTCGTCCGACCCATGCCGTAGCGGCACCGCAACCGGCACCCGTGGAACGCGGCTGGAACCCGCTGCCGGCCAGTGGGTCGCAGGTGGCGCGGCTTGAGATTCCGCCTGACGGCTGACGGGCCGTCCCGCATCCCTTTATGAGATCACGAAAGCTGACGAAGATACCCCTGCTGCTGCTGGCGGCGGCGCTGCCCCTGCGCGCCTGGGCCGCCGGCGGGGACCGCTATACGGGCCCCGATTGGACCCTGCTCGATACCGGCAAGGTGCTGCAGGCGGCCGCGGCGGTCACGCCCGCCCAGTTCCCCAATTGCGACCAGGTGACCGTCGATGAGAAGACCGTGGAGATCTACCACAAGGACGGCACCGCCGAGTGTCAGGACGAGACCTTCACCAAGGTGCTGACCGAAAAGGGACGGCGCGAAAACGCAGTCATAACCCTCGGATACCTGCTCCCGTATTTCGCGGTCTCCGTGCCGCAACTGGAGGTGATCAAGCCCGACGGAACGATCATCCCGGTCAATGTGGCCGCCAACTCGAAGGAGAGCATCGACAGCAGCCAGATGCAGGAGAACATCTACGACCCGGACAGCCGCATCCTCACGGGGAATGTGCCCGGCCTGGCCATCGGTGACATCGTGCACGCGGTGACGCGCACGACGGTCGAGCGGGCGATCATCCCGAACGAATTCTCGGACGAGTTCCTGTTCGAGGGCACGGGCTACATCCGCCATGTCTCGTGCGAGATCCGCGGCCCGGCCTCGCTGCCGCTCCGGCACGCGGTCGTGCGCGACCGCGTGGGCGACACGGTGACGGAAACGACGCATCCCGGGCCGAACGATACGATCGTCTATCACTGGGAGGTGAACCGGGTGCCGCGCATGTACGACGAGCCCGCGATGCCCCCCTATGAAATGGTGCTGCAGCGCCTGCTGGTCAGCACGCTGCCGAACTGGCAGGCGGTTTCCCGCTGGAACTGGGGCCTGAACAAGCCGCATCTGGCCGCCACCTCGCCCGAGATGCGCCAGACGGTGGAACACCTCATCGCCGGCGCGACCACCGACAGGGCCAAGATCAAGGCGATCTTCTATTACGTCTCGAAGAACATCCGCTACATGGGGGTCACGCCCGAGAAGAACCGGCCGGGTTACGAGCCGCACGACGTGAAGCTGACCTTCGCCAAGAAATACGGCGTCTGCCGGGACAAGGCGGCCCTGCTGGTGGCGATGCTGCGGATGGCGGGTTTCAAGGCGTACCCGGTGCTGATCAATGTCGGCACGCGGCTGGACCCCGAGGTGCCGGATCCCTACTTCAACCACGAGATCACCGCGGTCGAGCTGAAGCCGGGCCATTTCATCCTGATGGATGCGACCGATGAAACGACGCGGGTGCTGCTGCCGGCCTACGACGACCATCAGAGCTACCTCGTGTGCAACCCGGAGGGCGAAACCCTGAAGCTCAGCCCGGTCACGCCGCCGCAGGACAACCTGATGCGGATCCGCACCACCGGGACCCTGGCGGCCGACGGCACGCTCACCGCCACCTCCGATCTGACCTTCCGGGGGGTGAATGACGACGCGTACCGCGGAGCGTTTGCCCAGATGAAGCCGGACGCCAGGCGCCGGTTCCTGGAGAGCCGCCTGCAGGAGACGGTGCCGGGGGCGCACGTCACGTCGTTGCGAATCACGCCGGAGAACATCCTCAACGAGGCGGTCCCCCTGCGGGCGCAGATCACCTTCACGGCGCCCGCCATGGCCGCGTTTGGCGACAACCAGGCCATCGTGAACCTGCCGTGGATCGGCCACGACATCGGAATGGTCAACTTCATCCTGGGGGGCACCGGCCTGGCCAAGCGCCGGTTCCCGCTCGAGACCCAGGTGACCGCCGGCATCGACGAGCACATTTCGCTGAAACTGGCCGGCAATTTCTCGCAACCGGTGTCGATCCC
>JBJKRV010000100.1:0-8215 GCA_046704465.1 Opitutaceae bacterium
TCGGGCGAGCCGGTCCTCTGGATCGGCGGATCGGAATCGCTCCTGCGCGTCGACCTGGCCGCCCTGCACAAGGACACGGCCCCGTTCGACACCCTGCTCAACACCGTGGACACGGTCTCGTCCGCCGGGCGGACCGCCCTGCCCCTTTTCGGCGCCGATGCCACCCCGCACCTGCCGTTCGCCCGCAATCACCTCGAGTTCACCTTCTCGGCGACCACCTACCGCGATGCCCAGTACGTCCGCTACCAGACGCAACTGGTCGGCTTCGAGCAGGGGTGGACGCCCGCCACCGCCAAGAATTTCCGCGAGTTTACGAACCTGAACGAAGGCATGTACACCTTCAGGGTCCGCGCCGCCGACGCCCAGGGCCGGAGGAGCCGGCCGGCGCAGTACACCTTCTACATCCTGCCGCCGTGGTACCGCACGCCATGGGCCTACGCGCTCTTTGCCCTCACCACGGTCGGCAGCCTTTACGGCGGCTACCGGTTCCGCCTCAGCCAGATGCGGGCACGCACGCTTCAGCTCGAAACCCTCGTGCGCCGGCGAACCGAGGAACTCGCCCGCGCCAATGCGGCCAAGACCGACTTCATTGCCAACATGAGCCACGAGATCCGCAATCCGCTCAACGGCGTGATCGGCCTCGCGGGCCTCCTGCAGGAGTCGAAACTGAGCGGCCAGCAGCGCGACATGGCCGTTTCGCTGCGCAAGTGCGCCGAATACCTGTCCACCCTCGTCGAGGACGTACTCGACTTTTCGAAGATCGAGGCGGGCCGCATCACCATCGACCCGCAGCCGTTCGACCTGCGCGGGGTGATTGCGGATGTCGCCGCCATCTTCACCTGGCAGTCGCAGGAGCAGAAGATGCCGATCACGACCCACGTCCACCCCCGGCTGCCGGCGACGGTCGTGGGCGACGAGGCGAAGATCAAACAGATCGTCATCAACTACGTCGCCAACGCCCTCAAGTACGCCGGTTCGGGCTCCATCGAGATCGGGGTCGATTGCAGCGCGACGCTCGGCAACACGGTCGAGATCGCCGTCGAGGTGCGCGACCACGGCGCCGGCATTCCCTACGAGGAGCAGCCCCGCCTCTTTGAGAAATTCAGCCGTGGCCGTCGCGCGCAGCAGGAGAAGATCCGGGGCACCGGCCTCGGTCTGGCCGTCTGCCGCGCCTACGCCGAGAAAATGGGCGGCGCCGTCGGCGTCACCAGCACGCCCAGCCTGGGCTCGACCTTCTGGTTCAAGGTTGCGCTTGCCGTCCCGCCGCCGCCCGCGGAGGCGGGCCCGGCCGTCGAGGCGCCGCGTCCGGCAGCCGCGACCACCCGCGCCCTCATCGTCGAGGACCAGGAATACAATCTGCTCGTGATCGACAACATCCTCACGCGCCTCGGCTACAAGACGGATCACGCCACCAACGGCAACGACGCCCTCGCCAAGCTCCAGGCCAATCTCTACGACATCGTCTTCATGGACTGGGACCTTCCCGGCCTCAACGGCGTCGAGGTCACCCGGCGGTTCCGCGCCTGGGAGCCGCCCGAGCGCCACACCCTGGTCGTCGCCACCACCGCTTATTCAACCCCCGAGAAGCGCCGCGACTGTCTCGAGGCCGGCATGGACGGATTCGCCGCCAAGCCGCTCAGCCCGGAGAAGATCAAGTCCACCATTCAGAACCTGAGCGGTCCGTTGCGCGCCGGTTCGTCCATTCAGATCCGGACGGCCGAGGAGGCGCCCCCCCGCAAGGCGCTCGACCTCTCCATCTTCCGCTACATGGCCGACGAGCAGCCTGAGAAGATGCGGCAGCTCGCGGAGGAATTCATCACCGCCCTGGACAAGGACGTGGCCCTGCTGACCGAGGCGATTCGCGGCGGCAGCAGCGAGAACACCCGCCGCCAGGCCCACCGGCTGCTCTCCCAGACGGCCCTCATCTCCGCCACGCAGGTGGCGGCCGTCGCGACCTCCATCCAGGAGGCGGCGCGCAGCGGGGACATCGAAACCCCGCGGTCCACGCTTTCCGCCTTCGAGGCGGAGGTGGAGAGTCTCAAGAGGAATCTTCGCTCCGCTCTCGAAACGAGCTGAGCTTCGCAAACCCCTTGTTGACGGCGTAGCGGATGAGGTCGGGCGTCCGGTGCAGGCCCAGCTTGCTCATGATGTTGCGCCGGTGGAGCTGGACCGTGTAGCGGCTCAGCTTCAGCTCGCGCGCCACCTCATCGTTGGTCAAACCGCCGCCCAGCAGCGCGAGCAATTGCTGCTCCCGTTCGGTCAGAACCTTGGGAAATGCCTTCGGCTCGGTGCGCAGCTTTTGGCGCACCTGCTGCACGACCTCGGTGAAGAACACGCGGCCCTTGATGACTTCGTCGATCGCATGCTTGAGCACCTCCAGCGACTGGCGGTTCTTGTCGACATATCCGTGCATCCCCGAATTGAGCACCCGGTAGAGCGTGTAGTCGTCGCATTCCGTCGATAGCGCCAGGATCCGGACGCCCGGGTCGAACTGGAGCAATTCGTCCGCCAGGGTCACGCCGTCCTTGTCGGGCAGATTCAGATCCAGCAGCACCATGTCGGGCCGGTGCTTCCGGCACAGGGCCAGCCCCGTCGCCGCGTCCTCCGCCTCCCCCACCACGCTCAGGCGAAAGTGTTCCCGGCAGATCTTCTTGAGCAAATCCCGGAACATCGCCTGATCTTCGATGAGGACGATCTTCAGCGACATATGCGAGAGGGTTACCGAAGATCCGGGCCGGAAACGAGATTAAACGGAAAATGCATCCGGCCGGCCGATTGGCAACCGTCGACTTGACCCGACACCCGGATCCCGGCGTGGCCGCTGGCAGAAACCTTTTGCATCCGTCCCCGGGGTGATCATCGTATGGATATCCTACACAAGGGGAGTCCGCCGCGCCGGACTGAGATTGGGGGACGCCCGCCTCCTCGACCCTCCGAACCTGATGCGGGTCATGCCGCCGTAGGGAGCGCCTGCCCGGAGAGCGAGGCAAAGCGCGACACTCCGCCGGCATGGCTTGCGAGCCTTTACGAATGCCATGTCCGACGCCACACCGCCCGCCTCGCCGGCCACCCGGCGCATCTACCTGACTGGCTCCCGCCCCGATCTGAGGGTGCCCATGCGGGAGATCGCCTTGCAGCCGTCCCGCGACCTGACGGGGCGCGAAATGCCCAACGAGCCGGTGCGCGTCTATGACACCTCGGGTCCCTGGGGCGACCCGGCCTTCCCCCAGGATCCGTCGCGCGGTCTGCCGCCCCTGCGCCAGACTTGGATCCGTGAACGCGGCGACGCCACGGAATACGATGGCCGGCCGGTGCAGGCAATCGACGATGGATACCTGAGCGACGTCCATGCGGGTCAGGCGACCCGGGAGGGGCGGTTTGCCCGTTTTCCCGCCCTGCGCCGACGCCCGTTGCGCGCGGCCGGCGGTCCCATCACTCAACTCGCTTACGCCCGCCGCGGCCTCATCACACCGGAGATGGAGTTCGTCGCCCTGCGCGAGAACATGCGCCTCCAATCCGCCGCGGCGACGCTCCAGACCTCGCCCGGGGAGCCGCGCGATTCGCTCCGGCACCAGCACGCCGGGCAGCCCTTCGGCGCCGCGATTCCGCGCGAAATCACCCCCGAGTTCGTCCGCAGCGAGATTGCCCGCGGCCGGGCGATCATCCCGGCCAACGTCAATCACCCGGAACTCGAGCCGATGATCATCGGCCGGAACTTCCTGGTGAAGATCAACGCCAACCTCGGCAACAGTGCCGTCGCCTCCTCCATCGAGGAAGAGGTGGAGAAGATGCGCTGGGCCATCCGCTGGGGCGCCGACACCGTGATGGACCTCTCCACGGGCAAGAACATCCACGAAACCCGCGAATGGATCATCCGCAACTCGCCCGTGCCCATCGGCACGGTGCCGATCTACCAGGCCCTGGAAAAGGTCGGCGGCCGGGCGGAGGAGCTCACCTGGGAGATCTTTCGCGACACGTTGATCGAACAGTGCGAGCAGGGGGTCGATTATTTCACCATTCACGCCGGTGTCCGGTTGCCCTTCATCCCGATGACCGCCCGGCGCATGACGGGCATCGTTTCACGCGGCGGCTCGATCCTTGCCAAGTGGTGCCTCGCCCACCACCGCGAGAACTTCCTCTTCGCCCATTGGGACGACATCTGCGAGATCATGGCTGCCTACGACGTCTCGTTCTCGATCGGCGACGGCCTGCGGCCCGGTTCGATCGCCGATGCCAACGATGAGGCCCAGTTCGCCGAACTGAAGACGCAGGGCGAGCTGACGAAACGCGCCTGGGCCCGCGGGGTCCAGGTGATGAACGAGGGGCCGGGTCACATCCCGATGCACCTGATCCACGAGAACATGACCAAACAGCTGGAGTGGTGCGACGAGGCGCCATTCTACACGCTGGGTCCGCTCACCACCGACGTCGCACCGGGCTACGACCATATCACGTCGGCCATCGGCGCCGCCCTGATCGGCTGGTACGGCTGCGCCCTCCTCTGCTACGTCACCCCCAAGGAACATCTCGGACTGCCGGATCGCGACGACGTCCGGGCTGGCGTCATTGCCTACAAGATCGCCGCCCATGCCGCGGACCTCGCCAAGGGGCACCCCGCCGCGCAATACCGCGACAACGCCTTGAGCAAGGCCCGATTCGAATTCCGCTGGGAGGACCAATTCAACCTGGCGCTCGATCCCGAGCTCGCGCGCTCCTACCACGATGAAACGCTGCCGCAGGAGGGCGCCAAGACCGCTCACTTCTGCTCCATGTGCGGACCCCACTTCTGCTCGATGAAGATCACCGAGGACGTAAGGAAATACGCCGCCGAGCACGGACTGTCCGAGCAGGAAGCCCTGGCGGCCGGCATGGACGAGAAGGCCCGCGAATTCGTAGGTAAGGGGGCTGAAGTCTACGCCCGGGTATGACGGTGCGGGAAGGGACCTCCCGATGGCGCATATCCTGTTAATCGACGACGATCCGGCCATCCTCCGAGTGCAGGAGGTGCTTTTGAGCCGCGAAGGCCATCAGGTCGCGACCGCCGGCAACGGCAAGGATGCGCTTCCGCTCCTGCAGCAGTCGGCGTTCGACCTGGTAATCACGGATTTGATCATGCCCGAGCGGGAGGGGATGGAGACCATCCAGCTTCTGCGCCGGCAATACCCAAACACCAGGATCATCGCCTCATCCGGCGGGGGACGGGCGGATGCCACGGATTATCTCAATATGGCGAGGCTCATGGGGGCGAACGCCATCCTTCCGAAGCCGTTCACCCGCGACGAATTGCTTTCAGCCGTGGCGCAGGCCCTCGGGTCGCCAGGCCAATCGTAAGAGATCCGGCCAGTGCCGCGCATACGGCCGCCGGCCGTGGGCCAGTTGTCGTCAATCCGCAGGGACCGGGCGGGCTTGAACCTGCGCGGAGCGCCGGTTCCACCAGACTGACACACCACCCGGCCGCCGCGAGCTCACCCGGCAGGAGCGGCGCCCCCTTTCCCTTGGAAATCATGAGGGCCGCCCCTTGAAGAGGCGGCCCTGCATGACCTAACACCAAGCAAACCGTAAGAACTACAACAATGGTCGTTATCGAACGACTCTTGTTTCGTGTGAGATAGACGCGACCCGGGCGAAAGCGTTGAAAAATAGTTTTGTGAATTCCGTGTGAACAACGGCTGCGCGCGCCCAAGTTGAGCGCCACTTCCCGACAGGACCCCTAAACACGTAACCTGTTCTAGTCGAACAGCTCCGATTGGACAACTGGTGCTCCGTCCGGTGTGATTGCGGGTGCCGACGCCTCCCGGCGAATAGTGCTTTTCAGCGGGTACCGGAATATTTCCCCCTGGTAATTTTTGAACACGACCTCGTCGTCGGTGATGCGCTCGATGTACTCCGGGTTGATCGGCACCTTGCCGCCGCCGCCCGGCGCATCGATGACAAATTGCGGTACCGCATAGCCCGTGGTGTGTCCCCGCAGCGCGCGGATGATCTCGATGCCCTTCCGCACGTCGACCTTGAAGTGCGAGCCGCCGGTGATGAGGTCCATCTGATACAGATAATACGGGCGCACCCGCATCCGCAGGAGGCGGTGCACGAGCGCCTTCATCACGTCGGCGTCGTCATTCACTCCGCGCAAGAGCACGCTTTGGTTGCCCAAAGGCACGCCGGCGAAGGCGAGCCGGTCGCAGGCTTCCTTCAACTCCTGCGTGCATTCGCGCGGGTGGTTGACGTGGATGCTCATCCACACCGGCCCGTGTTTCTTGAACACCTCGCACAGGTCCGGCGTGATCCGCTGCGGCAGGAACACCGGGATGCGCGAACCGATCCGGATGAATTCGACGTGCTTGATCGCGCGCAGCCGGCCCAGCAGATGATCCAGCTTGCGGTCGGACAGCAGCAGGGGATCGCCGCCGCTCAGGAGCACGTCGCGCACCTCCGGGTGGGCTTCGATGTAGCGGAGGCCGCGCTCGTATTCCGGGTGGAAATTGTAGTCCTGCGCGTTGCTCACCAGCCGGCTGCGGGTGCAGTAGCGGCAGTACGAGGCACATCGATCGGTGACCAGAAACAGCACCCGATCCGGATAGCGGTGCACCAAGCCCGGCACCGGCGAATGCGAATCCTCGTCGAGCGAGTCCAGCATTTCCTCCTCCGCCACGACCATCTCGGCACCCCGGGGAATCACTTGCCGGCGGATCGGGCAGTCGGGATCGCTCCGGTCGATCAGGTTGAAAAAATAGGGCGTGATCGCCAGCGCCAGCTTATGGTTGGCAAAAGCGCAGCCGGCCTGCTCCTCGGGCGTGAGCGACATGTACTGCTCCAATTGCGCCAAGTCCGTGATCCGGTTCTTGAGCTGCCACGTCCAGTCGCGCCAATCCGCCTCCGGCACGTGCTGCCATAGACCCTGCCCTTCGAACCATACCGAACGATCCTCGTCGTAAGCCATGATGTGGCCAAAGTAATAAGCCACCTAATCAATCTGTCAAACGGCGGTCTCCTCAGACCTCGCGCTGCCAGTCCGATTCGGTTCGGCCGTCTTTCGTTAGGGACCGAAAATCCCCCAATGGAACTGCTGGTCCAGCGCGAGCAGGTAGATCATCGCCACGTAGATCCACGCGGCGATCAGCACGACATTCGCCACCCAGCGGCGGTTGCCGCTCTGCCCGCCTGTTTCCGGTTTCTCCGCACTCATCACTGCAGGCATGGTGCGCGGGTTTTCGCCCGGTGCAAGCGCGGCGACGAGCCCCGGTGCAGCCGGCCGGCGCCGGCTCCTGGCTGCGGACGGCGTAAGGAGCGGCCCGGACGGGCGCGCATCAACCAGCCCGCAATTCCATCCTCAGCCGTTGCCTGAGAACCAGTCACTTGTGCCACGCCGACACCGCGTTTTCCATTTTGTGCGGCGCGGCCACAAAACCCTTGGCACCCGATGCGAAAGCCTCTTTCGTCGCGCTTTGATGTCCACCGCCCGCGCAGGTCTGCTCGCTCTGGAGGATGGCTCGGTTTTCCACGGCACCGGCTTCGGCGCCGAGGGGGTCGTCACCGGCGAAGCAGTCTTCAACACCAGCATGACCGGCTATCAGGAGATCCTCACGGATCCGTCCTATTTCGGCCAGATTGTCACGATGACCGCCGTGCAAATCGGCAACTACGGCATCAATCCCGACGACGAGGAGTCGTCCGGCGGACCCAAGGTCACCGGCTTCGTCGTGCGGGAATTGTCACCGGTCACCAGCAACTGGCGCAGCCGCCAGAGCCTTGACGAGTACCTGCGTCAGTACCGGATTCCCGGTCTCGAAGGCGTCGACACCCGCGCGATCACCAAGAAACTGCGGGTCGTCGGTGCCATGAAGGCCTGCCTGAGCTCGCGCCCGATCGACGACGGTGAGGCGGTCCGGCTCGCCCGCGATTGTGAGGGCCTGATCGGCGTCGACTATGTCAAGGAGGTCTCCTGCCCGGAGCCTTACCAGTGGGATCCTGAGGGCCGGTGGGATCCGCCGTTCACTGTCGGCGGCACCCGTCTGAGCACGCCGCCGGTGCCGGCCGCCCGCTACAAGGTGGCCGCGATCGATTACGGCACCAAGCGCAACATCCTCCGGAAGCTGCGCCAGCACGGGTTCGATGTCTGGGTCGTGCCTGCGAGCGCCGGCGTCGAGGCCATCGACGAGATCGCCCCCGACGGCATCTTTCTTTCCAACGGTCCGGGCGATCCCGATCCCGTCCACTA
>JBJKRV010000101.1:0-2843 GCA_046704465.1 Opitutaceae bacterium
AAAGTCGCAGTTTGAGGCTGGTACGCACAACGGCGGCACGCTGCATCCGTTGCAGCGGCGGACGCTGCGATGCCAGCGCACGGGCAGGCGTTCGCCTGCCATCCGTGCGGGCGAAAAATCTCCGCCCGTCCCGCCGCGCCCGCTCCCCGCCTCCGCTCTGCGAGGTTCGTTGCGAATGCGCCTCGATCGTGGCGCAACGAGGCGAAGCCATGCTGCAGGCCGGCGTCCGGACGACTTGCCAGACGCACTCAGTCCGCCGCTGCCGACACCGATGCCCGGCGATCGGCGGCCGGTTGATCGGCGAAGATCGGTGGACGGCGCTGCACCTCACGTCCGATTTCTCGCCATCCTCTGGTGGGAGCGGCGACGCTCCGGTCGCCGTCTCCCGGGATCACACACGACGAGGGCGTCGCGTCCCCATGAAGCCCGCCGGGCCAGACGCCGAAACGCGCGCCCTTGAGAGGCGCGCGCGGCGGATTCGTCGGCAAGACAAGCTCAAAGCCTGTTGCCCATCGCGATTGTCCGGAGCAGAGGAACCGATGTCCGGCGCCCCCTGCCCCGGCCCGGGTCGCATTTAGAACTCGAACCGATTCGTGAGCATGAACTCCTGATGGGGGCCGATGCGGTATCCCGCCGGCGTGCCGGCGGCCTGGCCCGGCATCGGTCCCTGCACGGTGATCGGGATCAGGTAATCGCCCCGGCCGATGTTCGTGACGTTAAGCTGGATGTGCCAGTTGATCTTCTTCGTGAGGCGCCGGCTGTAGCCGACCCACGCATCAACATAGGTCTCCGACGGGCCCTTGTAGGGGTGGTTGAGATCGAAACCGAGCGACGCGGGGTTGGTGGGATCGCCGGTCGGAGGATAGCCGATCGTCACGCCGCTCTCGTAACGGACGGCGCCACCGACATTGAAGCCCTTCAGCCAGCTGTGGGTGAAGGCGTAGTTGGTGATGAGGTTGTAATGCCACGTGCGAATTTCAGGCGCGGCCGCACCCTCGACCAGCTTGAGGTTGGCCCAGTCGGCTCCGACGGCCCCGGGGGCGCCGACGCCCGTGTAGAACACCTGATTGGCGTCCGGCACGTCGGACGTGCCCCACCAGAAGTGCATCAAGCCGCCGTCCCCGTTGACCATCGTGATGACCTGGCTCATCAAGGCGTTGAGGGCCGTGCCGCCGATATTGCTCCGGACCGCGTTCTCCTTGCTGGCGTTGAAGGTGATGCGCCAGTTCGGGATCGGATTGGCGTCCAGCTCGATTTCATAGCCCTTCGAGACGCCGTCCTCGGTGATGGTGAAGCCGTTCGGGATCGAGTTCGCCACCACGTAGGGATTCCCCGTCTGGTTGGACTGGATGTACGCGAGACTGTTGAAACCCCAGGCCTTCCAGAAACGCGGATCGACGGCGTTCTCGAACGCGCGCACTCCCGCGAGGGCCGAGGCCTGCCGCGCCGCCAGCGCCGGCGACTGGACCGACACGTCGTCGCTGAACATGTACTGCTCGATGTTGCTGCCCCCTTTGAGGGGCCCCCAAACCGGGCCGCCCTGGATGGCGGGATCAAACATGTTCGTGAAGTTCACCAGGCTGCCCATCCACCAGTTGAAGTCGTTCGCGAATCCGCCGGCGTTGGTGGTGATGTTCGACTCCGAGGTGACGTACCGGTCGATCTTGAGCGCATATTTGCCGTCGCGCGTCGAGATCACGATGCCGCGGTCGATCGTCTTGCCGGACGGCGGCGCGACCTGCGCGCCGTACACGTCGACGCGGCCGGCCAGCGGCTGGAAGTTCGTCGACTGGCTGTAGGTAAGACTGACCTCAAACGGCAGGTTTTTCGTCAGGTCCTTGATTCCCGGCACGTCCATCAGGTGCACCACGAAGCTTTCGGAACGCGAACTGACGCTGATGACGCCGTTCGGGCCGCCCGTCAGGGCATAATTGCTGAAGTCGATGTGCTGGGGATCCGCCGCATCACCGATGTTGCGCGAAAACCCGTAGGCTTTCGCCGTGTCCCGGCGCCAGCCGAACGTCGCCACCAGGCTGTCGTCGAGCATCTTGCCCTGCCAGACGAGCGCCTGCGAGACCGTCTCGGCCCGGTTCAACGCCGCGCTGGTCGCCAGCGCGTCGCGATTCGCCGCCGAATCGGCCTGGGTGATGTTGAGCGGCGTGGTGGTCCAGCCGACGTAGTTGGCCGGATTGTTCGCCTGCGTGAAGCTGCCGGGCAGGGGATTGTTTGCGACCGGGTAACCCGGCGCCAGCTTCGACGGATCGGTGGTGTAGGCGTTGTTCGTCCAAGGGGCGCTCGGATTGACGCTCGCGGGAGCGTTCCACTTGTCGCTGAAATAAGTGACCGGACCGCTGCTGATCGCCGGTATCCCCGAGACCCCCGGGATATTGGCACCCGTCGCCGATTTACCCAGCAACGAAGGTCCGAGATACATGATCATTGCGGGTTCCACGGTCGTGAAGTTGACGGTCGCCGGGTTGAGGGGTGGATCCTGAAGGTTGTAGACGTTCGGATCGAGATAGCCGTAGCTGTCCCAGCCGCGGGAGTCGGTGGTTTGGGTCGAGTCCGACCAGAGGCCCGTCAAGGTATGCTGGCCGAGAATGCGACCCGTCCAGCCGCTGAAGTCCTTGCGGAGGTCACGCGTGGCGTAGGCCGTCACGCGCTTGTCTTCGCTCGTGGTGGCGGTGGAATAATTGCTTCCCCCGGTGGTGGAAACGAAGGGACGGCCCACGTTCGGATTCGGCGTGCCGTCAGAGTACGGCACACCCGTCAAACCGGCGTCGGACGTGCCGTTGTTGTAAACGGCCATCGGATCGATAAAGAGCGCCACGTTGCCGCCCAGG
>JBJKRV010000102.1:0-4660 GCA_046704465.1 Opitutaceae bacterium
GCGCGGCCCCAGCCCGATCGTTTGGCGACGAGTTCCAGCACGCCCCGCATCCGGGCGGCGTCGTAGCCGCCGCGTCCGTTGGGATTCGACACGAAACGCGGCGGGCCGAGCAAATCGAGGCGAAACCGGACCGCATCGCGGCCCGAAGCATGCGCGAGCTCGTCGATGAATGACTGGATGGCGAACGCGATCGCGTTGGCGCCGGGCGCGCGCAGCGGGCCGGTCGGCACCCCGAACGGAATCAGGGACGCGTCGAGGCGGAAGTTCGGGACAAAATTGGCGGGAAACTCGTCCCCGGAGATGCCGGCGCTGCCGGCGAAACGTCCGTGTTCGCCGAACGAGACGAAATGGTCCTGCCAGGCCGTCAACTTGCCGGCGGCATCGACGCCGCCCTTGAAATGATGCCACCCGGCGGGCCGGTAGAAGTCGTGGGCGAAGTCGTCCTCGCGCATCCACGTCAGCTTGACCGGCGCCTGCACGACGCGCGCGATCCAGGCGGCTTCGGCCATATACTCGGTCATCAGTCGCCGCCCGAAGCCGCCGCCGACCCGCATCATGTGGATGGTGATGTCATCGGGGCGGATGCCGAGCGTGCGGGCGACCAGGTGGCGGCCGGATTCCGGGTTTTGCGTCGGGCTCCAGATCTCCAGCTTGCCGTCGTGAAAATGGGCCGTGGTGTTCTGCGGCTCGAGGTTCGCGTGGTAGATGAAGGGATAGGAATAGGCGGCCTCGACCGTGTGCGCGGCGCGGCCCAGGGCGCCGGACACGTCGCCGTCGCTCCGAAGGGTCATCTCCGGTTCCCGCTTGGCCAGATCGGCGGCCCGGCGGGCAAACTCCGCGGTGCTCTCGGAGGCGGTCGGACCCTCGTCCCACGTCACCTCGAGCTGTTGCCGCGCCTGACGCGCGGCCCACCAGGTGTCGGCCACGATGGCGACGCCGCCCAGCAGGCCGCCGAGATTGCGGCCGCCCTTGACCACGAAGGCATCGCGCACGCCCGGCAGGGATTTGAGATGGTCGACATTGGCCGACGCGACCCGGCCTCCGTAGACCGGGCACTTGACGAACATCGCGTGCACCATGCCCGGACGCTGCACGTCGATGCCGAAGAGGGGCCGGCCGGTGACGATGGCGAGATTGTCGACGCCGCTGATCGGACGGCCGATGATCGAATAGTCCTTGGGGTCCTTCAGCGTGACGGACCCCAGGTCGGGCGCGGGCAGGGTTGCGGCCGTGGCGACCAATTGCCCGTAGGTGAGCTGCCGGCCGCTGGCGCGGTGGTGCACAACGCCCGCCGCGGCGGTGCATTCCGAGGCCGGCACGCCCCAGGTTTGGGCGGCGGCGGCCACGAGCATCTGGCGGCCGGCGGCGCCGACCCGGCGAAGGTCGTCCCAGTTGTTCGGCGTCGAGGTGCTGCCGCCGGCGACCTGGTGCTGGTATTTGCTCGGATCCGCGAGCGCCTGTTCGACGTGCACGGACTTCCAGTCCGCATCCAGCTCCTCGGCGATCATCATCGGGAGCGACGTCTTGACGCCCTGGCCGATTTCGGGCGCGTTCGCCATCAGGGTGATCGCGCCGTCGGGCGCGATCCGGATGTAGGCGTTCGGCACGAACCCGGCGACCGGCGCGCCGTCGCCCGGGGCGGCCAGCAGGCGTGCGCCCGATTTGACGTACAGGCCGAGCAGAAGTCCGCCACCGGCAAGGCCGGTCACCCGGAGAAACGCGCGACGATCCATGACGGCACCCGAAGGAAGATGCAAATCGGCTCCCATGGCTCCTCCTAGGTGGACGCCGCCAATTCGGCGGCCCGATGCACGGCGGCACGGATGCGCACATAGGTGCAGCACCGGCACAGGTTGCCCGACATGGCGCCGTCGATCTCGTGGTCCGACGGGTGCGGCGTGTTGGCGAGCAGGCTGGCCGCCGTCATGATCTGCCCGGCCTGGCAGTAGCCGCATTGCGGCACGTCCAGCTCGATCCAGGCCCGCTGCAACGGGTGCGAGCCGTCGGTCGACAGGCCCTCGATGGTGGTGATCTTCATCCCCGCCACGGTGGCCACCGGCATCATGCAGGAGCGGACCGGCACGCCGTTGAAGTGCACGGTGCAGGCGCCGCACTGGCCGATGCCGCAGCCGTACTTGGTGCCTTTCAGGTCGAGCAGGTCGCGCAGGACCCACAGCAGCGGCATATCGGCCGGCGCCTCAACCGTGTGGTTCCGGCCGTTGATGTTCAGGGTGAAGGAAGGCATGGAGTGATTCCGGGGAAGGTGGATCTCTGGATGCGTCCGGGAAACTAACTTGGCTACGATGCAACTCCCGTCAAACGACGGGCGGACATACCCGGCGCATTGGCGGTCCGACCGTCCAGCCGGTGGGGGAATCCGCCGATCCGCGACCGAGGACTGCCATTCACCATCTCAGATGGAGGCCGACGTCCGGGACGACCGACTCGTCGCGGTCGACGGCGCGCAACGTCGCCCGCGCGGAGTGCGGGCGCCACCCGCGGCGGCGCCGCCCCGGTTGACCTAAGCCGCGCGGCCGCCGGTGCGCCCAGCCACCCAGTCGATGACGGCCTGGTCGTTGCCGTCGTTCCGCCAGACCAGGCTGAGGAATTCCGCGGGCAGGATGTCGTGGGCCTTGAAGAACTTCCGGTCGCCGCCGCAGCAGTACATCAGTGTCGGGGGCAGCTCGCCGCGCAGTTTGGCGCGGGTTTTCGGCAGGATCCGCGGCAGCCACTCGATGCCGCGCACGGTGTCGGTCTTGGCCGGCATGTTCGCCTCCACCAGCACGGCGGCGGACGGCTTGCCGCCCTGCACGTTCAGGAAATAGTCGCGGCGCACCAGTTCGATGGCGAGTGCGTTCTCCCACGTCGGCTCGCCGCCGCCGGTGAAATCCTCGGCATAATCGTAGAGGTGCTGCGGGGTCAGGCCGTTGGCCGCGAGCCAGGCGCGTTCTTCCGGCGTGAAATAGGTGTCGGCGCCGCGCTGGCCCCGGCCGTAGAGGCCGACCGCCTTGTCCCACAGTTTCCGCAGTTCGGTCGCAAAGTCGTAATGTTTCATATCACGGCTGAAGTAATCGCGGTGCGGCGCGGTTTCAAGCGGAGGGCCGGCGACGCCCGCGCCGCTCAATCCGCAAACACAAACTCCTGTTCGACGCGGACGGCGACCGGCGTGCCGCCGCGCGTGGGGGCGGCAAAACGCCATTGCTCCAGGGCCTGGGCGGCCGCGAGCGCAAAGAGGGGATTGGTGGCGTCAACCACCACCGGCATGCGCGGGCGGCCCGTGTCGTCGACGTAGAAGTCGAGCAGGACCTTCCCGGTGGCGCTGCCTCCGCGCCAGGCGGCTCCGGCATATTTGGGCCGGACGGTCTTGAGCACCCGCAGCGGCCGGTCGAGCTGACCGGCCTCGCAGACCTGCCAATGAACGGTGTGGCCGAAGAGCGATGAAATGAAGTTGTCGTACATCTGGACCGGGAGCGTGGAGACCACCTTGCCCTGCGCCCGAAAGGTGAATTGCAGCGCCATGCGCACGCCGACCGGCCGGCCGTCGACTTCCGCCGGCTCATACCGCCACTGCCGGAGCGCACGGACGGCTTCGGCGGCAAACGCGGGCTCGGTGTAGTTGACCACCAGCCAGTCGACGAGGTGCCCGTCGGCATCGACGTTGATCAGGATCCGGGCTTCGCCGCTGCTGATGGCCAGCGTGTCGGCCGAGAGCGGGAAGGTCGGCTGGACGGTCTCGATGATGCGGAGCGGCCGGTTGGCGGGTGGGGCCGCGCCGACGGACGGCAGCGCGCCGAGTAACACGACGGCGAGAAGCATTGGTCCCAAACGCGTACTCATGACCTCTCTGTGGACACCGGACAAATATCCCGTCGGGCGGGCGATTGCAACGGTCGACTGCGCCCGCAAACCGGTGGCGGTCGGTTCAGGCCGCTGGCTCTGCTGAGGCGAAGCTCGCGTAGCGAGCGAAGGCCGTGAAAAGCCACGGCTGGAGATGTGTCAAAGGCGCTTCTTGGCAAATGCCCGACCTGAGGCGCTCTTCAGATATCGCTCGAACGCGAGCGCTCGACCTTTGTTCCTGAAGGCGTGGGCAGACTTGATCTGCCATGGGCGAAATCGTGCTGTGTTTGGGAGCTTGCCTTCGTTGTGCTCCCTCAGGCGCCCGCTCAGATCGCGAGTGAATCCGACATAATAATGAGCCGGAGTCGGTTTGGACTAGAGCGCGGCGCCTCGATTGATGTACGCGACGAGCGAGAAAACCAGCGCATTGCTTCCTCCGGATCACCCAGCAAAATAGAAACATGCCAGCTCAATCCAGCGTTCGGGCGTTTCAGGAAATCGGCCCTGCCGGCGGCAAGATGGTGATCAAATTCGAAGCCGGCAAACCTGGGGAGCGAAGCAGCGTCGCTACCCATTATAGCCATTGCAGGCCCACGCACTGCGCTCTCATCCAAATGGGCGTCTCACTCGATGGGAGAGTGCTTCAGTTCTGGCCCTTGGCTGGGATGAACATGATGCCACCTGAAGAACCATCTCCAATGGCGCCAGCACTACTTATTTCAGACTCCGAGGGATTGTGGGGCCGCACTTGCGCGAAGTGTGGAAGCTATTTCCGCACGGATGGGCCGGGCCAACGAATTATCTGTCCTTACTGCGCTTACGT
>JBJKRV010000103.1:0-6591 GCA_046704465.1 Opitutaceae bacterium
CGCCGGGTCGCCCGCGCATTGGAGCGTTGTCTGGCTTCGGGCCGGAACCTGGCGGAACTGGCGGCGGCGTTTGCCCGCCAGCCGGCGCCGTTTCGCGACTGGCGCTTGCGGCTGGTGCGGCTGGACCGTCCGCGCGACGAACTCGACCGCCGCATCGAAGCACGGGTGGCCGCGATGCTGGCCGGCGGGCTGGTGAGCGAGGTGGAGCGGCTGCTGAAGGCGGGCCTGAAGCGCAACCCGAGCGCGGCGCGGGCGATCGGCTATCGGGAGACCATTGCCATGCTGGACGGGCGGTTGCGCCGGGAGGAGCTCGCAGCGGCCATTGCGGCGGACACCCGCGCGCTGGTGCGGAAGCAGCTCACCTGGTTTCGCACCCAACTGCCGCCGCATCGGGTGGTCGCCGCCGGTGAGGCAACGGTGGAGGTGCTGTTTCCCGGGCCAGACTGAGTGGTCGCATCCGGCCGCGAGCCGGCCCGGAACTGCTCACTCTGGAACCACGACGTGGTAGTATTTGAGGGAGCTCCCCTCGATGCGGCGCAGGCTGGAGAGGGAGTTTTGCAGGGTGATCCGGGCCTGGAGTTCCGCCAGACGTGCGTTCTCGAGGTCCGACTGGGTCTGCAGGACGTCGCGGCTGGTGGCGAGTCCGGCATCAAACCGCGCCACCTCGAGGTTGTATTGCTTCGCGCTGTAATCCGCCGACAGCGCGGCGATCTTGACGCTCTCGCGGTTGGTCTCGACGGCCCGAACCGCGGATCGCACCTGCACAAGTATGTTCTGCTGGAGCTGGCGGAGACTGTCCTGATGCTGGTGGAGGGTGGAGAGCGCCTGCTGGTATTGGGCGTTCGCGCCGCGGAATTTCCACGGGAAGCTGAGGCTGACGTTCAACTGCCAGAGGTAGCTGTCGCCGGTCGGGATGTCCTGGTAGACGTTGGCCGCGCTCGAGTTGGTGCCACTGTACCCGAGCGCGCCACCCACCGAAAGATCGGGCCGCTTCTGGTTCTTGGCCACCCGCACGTCGATCCGCGCCTGCTCGATCGCGGCCTTGGCGGCGAGGAAATCGGGCTGATGCGCCAGGGCGTTTTCGTAGACGGAGCTTGTGACCGGCACCGGTCCCGTGAATTCCTGGAAACCGGCGGTGCTGATGTCGCGGTTGAAGTCAAACTGCCCGATCAACGCGAGGAGGGCGTCCGTGCTGTTCTTGAGGCTTTGGGTCGCCTGGATGACGTTGTTGCGCGCATTGGCCACGCCCACCTGCGCCTGGAGCACGTCGATGTCGGTGGCGGACCCGATCTTGCGCTTCTCCTGGGCCTCGAAGAGGAGCTTCTGGGCCAGATCGAGGGAGAGTTTGTAGACCTGCAGCTGCTCCCGCGCATAGACCACGCTGTAGTAGGCGTTCTCGGTGCTCTGAACGACGTTCATCACCTGCGCCTCGAAATCGAGGTCGGCGATTGTGACCCCGATCTTGCTCCGCTCGATGCCGGCCTCGGCGATGGACGACCCGGCGCCCTTCAGGAGGGGCTGGGTCACGGAGAGCGTCACGTTGCCGCTGTAGGCGGGATTGAGAATGTTGTACCGCGAGTTGCTGGAACTCCGGTTGAGCAACGTGCTCAGGCCGATCGTGGCCCCCGTTGCAACCTGCTCGGTGACGCCGAGGCGGGTGTTGGTGTTGTCCGAGACGGGAGCGGGCGCGCCGTTGAGCTCGGTGTTGGTGCTCGACGACTGGCTGAACGACCGGTTGGAAGTGAGCGAGACGTTGGGATCGAAAGGCGCCTTGGCGATCTCGAGGGCATCGCGCGCATTCGACACGTTGTAGCGCTGGATCTGTACGGTGAAGTTCTTTTCGAGCGTCAGGCGGATGCAGTCCTCAATGGTCAGGCGTACGGGCGCAGGCTCGGCCGCCGGCGTGGAGTCCGGAGCGGAGGCGGCATTGGGCTGGGCGGCCGAGCGGGAGAAGAAGCCGGCGAAGAGCACGGCGGCCGCGAGGGTCTGGCAGAGACGGTTCGACATGGGAGTTGGGTCAAAGAAGGCGGAAGCTGGATCACAAGGCGCCGGGGCCATCCAGGCGTCCCCCGGTAGACGGGATCACAACCTGCGTGGGCCCATCGCCGAGAGAGCGCGAGTACAAAAGCCGGGCGGCTCGCGCCTTGAGACGCCCGGCATCAGGGAAGGTTTCGGCCAATCACAGGCCGATGGAACCCCGGGGCGGACGGAAAAGAACGGGGAGCAAAGCGGGGCGGACCAAGCGGGTGTGAGCGGGCGCCGTTGCATCCGGCCGGGCGATGGCGCGCCGCGATCGGGGCCGGGCGCCGGTCCGTCAGGACGAGGGCGGCGCGGCTTTCTTCAGCTCGCGGGACACGATCTCGCTCAGGTAGAGATTCTGATCGATCCGCGAGGTCAGGCTGGCGATCTGATCCTTGGCAGCGGCGAACAGCGGGCTGCCCGGATTGAGGTCGGGCAATTTTCGATCCTGGGCGAAAACCAGGTAGCCCTGGTCCTTGACGAGCACCATGTCCGACACCTGGCCCGGCTGCAGGCTCATCAGCGCATTCAGAATCGCGGGATTCAGCTTTTCCGGGGGCTCGCGCAGCGTGAATCCGGAGTAATCCTTGACCTCGAGCTTCGGCTGGTCGGGACTGACCGGCAACTTGGCCGCGACGGCCGCAAACGTTTCGCCCGACTTGAGCCCGGCCTCGAGGTCGGCCCGATACTTTCGCCCCAGCGCGACGAACAGTTCCCGGCGCTGGTTTGCTTTGAAATCGGCCACAACCCGGTCACGCACCTGCTGGAGCGGCGGCTGGTAGGAGGGCAGGGTCTGGCGCCAGAACAGGACGATGCTGCCGCCGGCGACGGACAGGGAGTCCGAAACCGCGTGATCGGCGCCAAGGCTCAACGCCTGCTGGATCACGGTGGGCGTCCAACCGAGGTCCTTCGGGGCGGTGGCCTGGTCAAACGGGGCGACCTTTTTCAGCGCGAGGTTGCGGGCGGCGAGGAAGGCGGTGAAGTCGGCGGTCCCGGGGGACAGTTTCTGATTGTAGATTGCGACCGTGAGGTCCGCCGCCGCTTCGGCCGCCATGTGTTCGGCCCGTTCCTCCTTGAGCGCCGCCTCGACCTTGGGCTCGACGGCGGCAAAGGCCGCGGCGGTGTCGGCCGGTTTGTTCAACTTCAGATTGAGCTTCGTCTGGTCCGCTCCGGCCGCCGACGGCGCCGGGAACCGGGACGGATTGGCGTCATAATACGCCCGCACTTCGGCCGGCGTCACCTTGACCTTGGAGAGGTAATCGGCCGCCGGGAAAAAGACATAGTCGACCCCGACCCGGGGCGGGATCACGTAGCGAAACGAATTCTCTCGAAAGTAGCGGTTGAGGGCGTCCTCGGAGACCGGGATCTCCGGCTTGAACGACGCGAAGTCGACCGAGGCGACGCCGATCGTCCACTTGGAGTCGGTCCGAACCAGCTGGTCCCGGACCTCGTCCGGCAGGACATAGCCGGGCCCGGCGAGGAGCCGTCGGACCTCTTCGATCCGGACATCCTGGCTCAGCACCCGGGCGATGTCGCCCTCGGAGATGCGCGGATTGGTCTGGAGGTTGTCGCGGAAGGAGGCGTAACGGCTGGGATCAAACTTTCCGTCCTGTCCCGCAAACGCCGGCAGACCCTCGATGAAGTGCGAGACTTCCTGGTGGGTGGGCTGAGGAATCTTGAGCCGGTCGGCCAGCGAGAGGGCGGCGATCCGCTGAAAGGCATAATTCTGAATCTGCTCGCTGCTGAGGTTGGCGAAGCCGGTCTGCAATTGCGCGCTGATGTTCGCGTCGCCGAAGATCATGTTCGCGGTTCCCTGCTGGTCGAGGTCGTAGCCGAAGAAGGAACGCTTGATGGTCTTGGGGCCGGCCTGCCCGAGCCCGGGCATGTTGCCGATGGTCATGACGAATGAAACGATCGTCACGATCAGCAGAATCCCAAAAATGAACTTAAAATGTTGCTGGAACGTTCGCTGAATCCAGGAAATCATGGGCGAAAGTCGGCGAGCTAACGCGTGCCGCCGGGGGGTGTCAACCGGCGATTGGGCCCCCGCGGCGCCCGCCGGTTTCAGCCGGCGGCAGGCAACTGGCCGGCGGGAAATTCCTCCAACAGCGCCTCGAGCGAGGCGGTGCCGAGCGCGTCGGGGAGCCGGGCGGCGAGGCGTTCCCGGTAGAGCCGGAGGACGGGATCAAGGCCGTCCAGCGCCCCGCCGTCGGGATTTTCGCCGTGGCGCGAAAAGAGCTGCTTGAAGCCGGCGAGGGTGATGTGGCTGAGGGGGCGGGCGGGCTGAAAGCGGTGATCGAGGGGGTCGTCGCCGTCCGCGGCCGGCAGGGCGACGACGAGTCCGAGGTCGCCGAGCCGGTTGAGCGATTCGTTGAGCACCTGGGTGGGGACGTTGAGCATGGCGGCGAGCTGGGCCGCGGAACACGGCGGCAGGCAGTCCTTGAAACGGCGGCCCACGATGAGCAGGACCAGGAGGGAAAGGTTCTCGCGGGCCTCCTCGCTGAGATTCCGCCAGGCCGCCTGGCGACTGCGCGTGTCGACGTTCTGCACCGCATAGCTGATCTGGCCGCCGACCAGCACGAAGAACCAGAAGATGTAGAGGCCGAGCATCAGGATCGGGAGGATGCCGAGCGAGCCGTACAGGCTCTTCTGCAGGACCACGCGCTTGCAGTAGACGAACGCGAGGTAGTTGTTGAGAAACAGCAGCGCTGTCACGGCGATCGCGCCGGCCAGGGCGGCCGACCAGAACACCCGGGTGTTGGGGATGTAGCGGTAGAACAGCGTCAGGGTCACGACCACCAGCAGGGCCGAGAGCACCGGCAGCATCCACTGCAGGAGGGAGAGCAACTGGCGCCCGTAGGTGAAGCGGTTGAAGAACACGTCGATGAAGGCCGTGGCTGACAGGGCGGTCAGCAACGCGAAGAACAACACCGCCCCCAGGGAGATGATGGTCCAGTAGATCACGACGCGCACCATCCACGACCGGCCCCGGCGGACCCCCCAGACGGCATTGAAGGCGTTTTCCACGGACGCGAAGAGGCGGATGACGATAAGGATGAGGGTCAGCGCGCCCACGGCCCCGGCGGCGCCCGAACGGCTGCCGGTAATGAAGCTGTCGATCAGACTGACGATCCCGGAATTGGATGCGGACGCGGCGGTTCCGGCTCCGGCGGCGCCCGAGGTCAGCTGATCAAACTGACCGACCTGCGGGGCGATGAAATTGAACGCCCGGTCGAGGGCCTTGACCACGACAGTCGGGTCCTGCTTGTGCAACATGAAGCCGGCGACGAGCATCGCGAGGGCGACGAGCGGCCCGAGGCCGAGCAACGACGCGTAGGTCAACGCGGCCGCGCGGGTGGTGATGTGGTTCTCGAACAGCCCGCTGAAGGTGACCGAGACGACGCGGAGCACCGCCTTGGCCCGGCCCGTCAGCGAGCGATCCCGGAGGGCGGCGGGTTCCCAGATGTCATGCCGGAACAGGCGCGTCAGCCAGTCGTAACGTTCAGTGATCCAGCCCATGCCAAGCAGTCTCCGAAGTCGCGACCGGGAGGCGCGACCGTGCTCATCTCAACAGGAGGAAGGCAAAGCCGCCCATCCCCACCACCCCGAGGAGCGCGGAAGCGATCACCGGGGCGTAACGAAGGAACACGGTGCAGAAATACATGCCGACAGAGCCGACGGCCACGGCGAGGGCAATCTCCGGACGATCCTGCAGCCAGTAGAACAGACCGAGAAATCCCACCCCGAGGGCGGCCCGGAACCGGACGAACGGATAGATGGTGGCCATCCCGAGGCCCAGCAGCACGGCGCAGGTCAGATCAATCAGGCCGAGGATCAGCAGCGGCTGCGTGAGAATCTTTTCGTAATTCATCGCCACGATCACGTCGGCGTGCGGCAGCAAGAGCGCCGCGGAACTCAGCAGGAAGACGACGAGCCCGGCGTACAGGCCGATCTTGGCGCTGCGGTCCTGGACGACGATCAGGTTCCGCTTGTCCTTCGTCTCCGCGGTGCGGCCCTCGGCGTCGGCGAGCATCTCCTCGACCGTGATCGGCCGGTGCTCCTCCCGCGCCACGTTCAGCGAGGAGATCTTTTCCTTCGGCTTGACCGTGAGCCGCTTCCGGGGCGGGAAAACGGAATTCTTGAGTTCCTCGTTGGAGGCGAACGTCGCCCACTGCTCGGTGGCGGCTTCGTAGTAGAGCGTCTCGGTGTCGATCTGCCCCGTTTCGCCCAGGGTGACGAGCTGTTCGACGGTGAACGGCCCCCGGGCTTCGGTATCGTTGATGCCGCGGACGTAGAATTCCTGCGTCGCCATGGAGCCGGCAATCTGGCGCGTAGGCGCCACACCGGCAAGTGTGATTTGCGCCGTGGCCGGGGGCCCGACACGGACCGCCAGCTACATTTTGGTCAAAGTGCGAAGGCCCAGCAGGTGAAGCCCGGTTTCGAGCCAGAGCAAAGTGCGGTTGCAGAGCAGCAGGCGCCGGGCCCGCACCGGCAACTCCGGGACCGCCACCTTGTCGGCGTTGTAGAACCGGCTGAATTCACCCGCGAGTTCGTAAAGGTACGTGCAAAGGA
>JBJKRV010000104.1:0-3209 GCA_046704465.1 Opitutaceae bacterium
CCCCAGGATCATTGCGCCGGGCTGGCGCTGGGCCGCCGCCAGAAACTCCGGGATGCTCGCGGCCGGGTGCTGCCCGTCGGCGTCCATCACGAGGGCGTGGGTGAACCCTTCCGCCGCGGCGCGGCGCATGCCGGCGAGCACCGCCGCCCCCTTGCCTCCGTTGCGCGGCAGTTCGAGCACGGACAACGCCGGTTCCCGGCGGGCCAGTTCCGCCACGGGTGCGTGACTGCCGTCGGTGCTGCCATCGACCACGACCAGCACCGGAATCGCGTGCGCGAGAGCGGCGGTCACCGTGGCCGACAGGCGCGGGCCGGGATTGTAGGCCGGAATCAGGACCAGGGGTTTGGGCGGAGACGACATGCGCGATTGGGTCAGGCGTCGATCGCCGCGGCCGTGTGGGGCCGGGCGGTCCAGCCATGGAGCGCCTGCCGGAACCATGCCTCGACGTCGGCGACCAGCGAGGCCGTGTCGCCCGTGTCCGGGGCAGGGAACTTCGCGCCCAGCGACACGGTGACCTGGGCGGGAAGTCGCGGCAGCTTCCACCACGGCTGCCCTTTCACCAGCATGTTCGTTTCGCACGGGATCAGAATCGTCTGGATCGGCACGGCGGCGCGCTGGGCGATGAGGGCGAAGCCGGCCTTGAGGGGATTGAGGCAGCCCTCCAGGGTCCGGGTGCCCTCTGGAAAAATGATGATCGCATTGCCTTCGGCCGCCTTGGCACCGGCCGCCCGGATCAGGTCCGGTCCGCCGTCATTGGCGAGGTAGCCCGCCCGCCGCGCCGCGCCACCCAGCACCGGGTTGCGGCGGATGTCCGGCTTGAAAACGCACACCGCCTCGGGCACGCGGGCCAGCAGGTAGGTGATGTCCATCAGTCCCGGATGATTGGCCACCAGCACCACGCCTCCCCGGGGCAATTGCTCGAACCCCTCGTAGCGGACGAGGAAAAGCCGCGACTGCCGCAGCCACCAGACCCAGAGCGCAAAGTGACGGTGGATGAGCCTCTGAAAAAAACGCTCGCGACCCGGGGTGTCCGGAAGCCAGAAGACCAGCGCGCAGAAGAGATTCAGCAGGATGCCCCCCATACCGAAGAAGAAGAACGAGAGATAGTACCCGAAGTACTGGTAGGCGGTCAGCCGGGCGATCGCCGGGTTCCACCTCCGCCCGCCGCCACCTGGCGGCCCGGCCGCCGGCGATCCGGGCGGGCGGGGGCGGCGCGCCCGTTCTCGTGTCCGCGGGCCGGTCATGGTTTGGATGGGGGACGATCGGGTTTCGACATGTCGGGACGATCGCTCCGTCGCGGGCCGGGTAATCCCGACGCGGCGGGCTCCTCGGAGTTAAGCGGCAGGAAGTTGAACCAGAGCGTCGGATGCTGTCGAACCAATGTTTCCAGTTGGTCTAGCACCGACTGAAAATGGACGCGGGCGCGGGCCAGGCTGCCATCGCGGTCCGCCGGGTCCGGAGTGAACACCGGGCTCGCGGCGAGGATGGTCTCGCCCGGCGCCCCCGGGAGCCCGACCGAGAAGGCCACCGGTCGATCGCAGAGAACGGCCAGGTGGTAGATGGTGAAGGGGAATCGCCGCGGCCGGCCCAGGAATTCGAAGACCTCCGTCCGCGCGCTGAACTCCGTGCGATCGCATTGCATCGCCAGCGAACGGCCGGCGCTGATCGCGTCCTTCATGGTGAAAATCAGGCTGGCGGGGTCGTTGACCCAGATGAACGAAACCCGCCCGTCATAGAGTCGTCCCAGCCAGTCGGTGTCGTCGGAGTTGCCGACGCGCAGCCGGATCATGGCCACATCGCGGCCGCTGTCGCCCAGCAGATAGCCCAGAAGGTCGGAATCACCGAAATGGAACGTGCCGAACAGCGCGGGCTGGCCCGAGCGGACGAGGGCGTCGAATGCGATCGCGGTGGCGGATTCGACCCGACACCGGTGCGGCACTCCGCGCGCCACCCGCAGCTTCACCATCAGCGAATCGGCGAAGGCCTGGAAATGACGCCACACCTCGGGCAACCGGGCCGGCCGGCCGAACACGAGCGAGAGGAAGGTGCGGGAGTGCCGACGCGGTCCCGGCATGAACGCCAGCGCCACCCAGGTGCCGGCCATGAATGCGGGCCGGAACAGCCAGCCCGGCAGGAGGCGGTCGGCCTGTTGCAGGAAGCGGTAGCCCCAGGCAGGACCGGGGTTGCGCGCTGAGTCCGGCATGGGATCAAGGCCGCCGGTGTCTCACGGCGTCGGCGCGCCCGTCCGGTTGGCGAGCGCCAGGTCCGACCGCAGCCGGGCGAACGCGGTCCTGAAGGCCGCGAGCGACGACTGGCGCACGGACGACTTCATGCCAAAGGCGCCCCCGAAGAACATCTTCCCGGTCTGTTTCGGCCCCATGCCGGCGTAATCCTTGTCGATCACGACCCGTCCGTCGGCCCGGACCACCTTGGCATGAATGGTGAGGCGGGCCTGGAAGTCCGCGAAGGCGTAATGGACGATGCTCAGTCCGATCACGAACGCGTCGCCGTGGGGGACGGCCGCCGGCATGGTGTCCGCCCAATGGCAGTCGGCGAACAGTTGCGGCAGTTCCACCTTGGCCACCTGCCGGAGCATCTCCCCCGGCCGCGCGTCCCAGACGTTGGCGATGCCGGTGGCAAAGGAGTGGATCGGCACGGTCAGGCTGAGGGTGGTCGGATCGATGACCACCGTCACCGACTCCGCCAGGTGCGGGCCGCCGATGGCGTAATGCCAGCTGGCGTCCTGGAATTCGACTTCGTGCTGGATGCAACCGCCGAGCAGCAGGAGGGCCGGCAGCGCCAACAATGGAAGAGCCGACGCGCCCGGGCGGGGGAAACGCTTCATGCGTCCAGCATTTCGCCCCCGCGAGGGGTTTTCAAATCCGGATTTTGTGCCGTCCGCCGACGGCCCGGAGGCGGCGTCACACCGCCCACGCCAGCGCGAACTGTCCGCCCGCTCCGGGCCAGCGGAGGGCGCGGCGCCCGGCCAGCGCGTCGGTGAAGTCCGCCAGCCGGGGGCCGGGCCCGGCGGCCGCCTCCGGCGTTTCGGGTTCGAACGACACGCGCCCGGCGCCGCCGGGGCCGAGTTCGAGACTCAAGGCGAAGGCAAACGAGCGGCCGCTCGCGACGCCGTGGTCGAGCATCCATGTTCCCCGTTCCTCGCCGCCGATCAGGATCACGCGGGGAGCGGGGTCGACGAGGGCCGCCAG
>JBJKRV010000105.1:0-2630 GCA_046704465.1 Opitutaceae bacterium
TACCTTCGGCGACCGCTTTCGCGATCCGCGCGAACTGGCCGGCGGGCCGCGCGTGGTGTCGGTCGGCTATGTGGCGCTGGTGCCCGAGGCGCCGCTGACCGGCACCGGCGAGGCCGAATGGTGCGACTGGTACGACTTCTTCCCGTGGGAGGATTGGCGCCAGGGCCGGCCGCCGTTCATCGATCGGGTGCTGCGCCCCCGGTTGGCGGAATGGATGGAGGCGGCGACGACGCCGGCGGAGCATCGCCAGCGCGCCGGTCGCTTGGCGCAGTGCTTCGGCCTTGGCGACGAGCGGTGGGACATCGAGCGCACGCTCGATCGCTATGAGCTGCTGTACGAGGCCGGGATGCTGCCCGAAGCGGCGCAGGACCGTTTCCTGAGCGCCGCCGAGGACACCGCGGCCAGTCCGGGTCCGCTGCCGGCGGACGACAAGCTCGCCCCCTACGTTGGCCGTCTGATGGCGCTCGACAACCGGCGCATCCTGGCCACCGCCATGGGCCGCCTGCGCGGCAAACTGAGATATCGCCCGGTGGTGTTCGACCTGCTGCCGGCCAGCTTCACCTTGCTGCAGTTGCAGCGGGTGGTCGAGGCGCTGTCGGGCAAGCGCCTGCACAAGCAGAACTTCCGCCGCCTGCTGCTGGGCGGCGGGCTGGTGGAGCCCACCGGCCAGCGGGAAGCCATCGGCCGCGGCCGGCCAGCCGAGCTGTTCCGCTTCCGTCACGAGGTTGTGCACGAACGGGTGGCGCCGGGCGTCGGCATCCCGGCGGTGCGGGTTGGCGGCTGAGGGGCCTTTTCCACAACGCGAAAAATCCGGAAACGCCACAAAAGCGTCACGAAAGCATCTTGACTCTTGGCCATTTATGCTCAAATGTAGCATAAGTAATATGCTCTAAATGAGCATAATTCCCCCATAATGAGGAGGGTTATGCCGTGCCCGATACTGGAGTGACGCCCGTCATGCGGGCCGCGACCCGGCCCATGCCCGAACGCCTCCGCCGTGTGATTCCCGAGGCGGAGTGGCCGATTCACGCGCCGCTGATCGAGCGCATCAACGCGCTCAAGGAACAGAAGAACGCGGTCATCCTGGCCCACAACTACCAGACGCCCGAGATCTTCCACGGCGTCGCCGACCTCGTCGGCGACTCGCTGGCGCTGGCCCGCCAAGCGGCGCAGACGGATGCCGAGGTCATCGTGGTGGCCGGCGTGCACTTCATGGCCGAGACGGCCAAGCTGCTCAACCCCGAAAAGACGGTGCTGATTCCCGATGTGGAGGCCGGCTGTTCGCTGGCGTCGTCGATCACCGGCGCCGACGTGCGGGCGTTGCGTCGGCGCTATCCCGGGGTCCCGGTGGTGAGCTACGTCAACACCACGGTGGCGGTGAAGGCGGAAAGCGACGCCTGCTGCACCTCGGCCAACGCGGTGAAGATCGTCGAGGCGCTGGGCGCCCCGCGCGTCATCCTGCTGCCCGACGAATATTTGGCCAAGCACGTGGCCGGCCGGACCCAGGTCGAGATCATCCCCTGGCAGGGCCATTGCGAGGTGCACGAGCGCTTCACTGGTCCCGAGATCAGGCATTTCCGCGAGGGCTTCCCCGGGCTGGTCGTGCTGGCCCATCCCGAATGCCCGCCCGACGTGCTGGAGGCCGCCGACTACGTGGGGTCGACCCAGCAGATGATCAATTACGTGGAAGGCCGACGGCCGCGCCGGGTGCTGCTGGTCACCGAATGCTCGATGAGCGACAACGTGGCCGCCGCCAACCCCGACGTCGAATTCGTCAGGCCCTGCAACCTGTGCCCGCACATGAAGCGGATCACCCTGAAGAACATCTGCGCGTCCCTGGAGACGCTGCAGCCCAAGGTGGAGATCGACCCGGAACTGGCGGAACGCGCCAAGCGAGCCGTGGAACGCATGCTTGAACTGAGCCGGTGATGGCCAAGCCGGGATACCCGGGCCGCGGGAGCGCGGCGGTCGGCACCGCTGACGCCACGGGGAGCCCGCATTTCATCAGCACCTTACCCTCGACGACATCGACCGCCGCGCCGCGGCGTGGAGCGCTAATTCTACTTTTCCCATTCTGAAGGCTGGTCATTCATGACATTTCCCGGCGGACTTCATCCTCTTCAATACGAAGCGCTCGTGCGGCGTGCCCTGGAGGAAGACCTCGGGCGGGCCGGGGATCTCACCACCGACACCCTGGTCGATCCCGAGACCCAAGCGCTTGCCCAGGTGGTGGCACGCGCGGCGGGCAGCGTGGCCGGGCTCGATGTGGCGTTGTCGACCTTTCGGATGCTGGACCCGGCCGTCGCCGTCGAGCGCCACGTCGCCGACGGCAAAAAGGTAGCGGCGGCCACGTCGCTGGCCACCCTGAGCGGGCCGGCGCGGGCCATCCTGACGGCTGAGCGGGTGGCGCTCAACCTGCTGGGACGGATGTGCGGCATCGCCACCACCACGGCACAGTCGGTAGACGCCTGCAAGGGCACCCGGGCGATCGTGGTGTGTACCCGCAAGACGGTGCCGGGGCTGCGGCTCCTCGACAAATACGCGGTGCGGGCGGGTGGCGGCGGCAATCACCGCTTCGGCCTCGACGACGGCATCCTGATCAAGGACAACCACATCGCCGCGGTCGGTGG
>JBJKRV010000106.1:0-25447 GCA_046704465.1 Opitutaceae bacterium
CCTCATGGGCTCCAACATGCAACGGCAGGGCGTGCCCCTGCTCCAGAGCGAGGCGCCGTTCGTGGGCACCGGCCTGGAGGAGCGCGTGGCCCGCGATTCCAAGATCGTGGTGGCCGCGACCGAGGCCGGCATCGTGGCTTCGGTCGACGCCCGGCGCATCGTGGTGACCAAGGACGGCGAACTGCCGCGCAACTTCGACCGCAGCCCGAAGAGCGATCCCAAGAGCGGGGTCATGGTCTACGAACTGCGCAAGGACATGCGCTCGAACGCGGGTACCTGCTTCAACCAGAAGCCGGTCGTGCGGCGGGGCCAGAAGATCAAGGCCGGAGAGATCATCGCCGACGGGCCGTCGACCGACCACGGCGAGATGGCGCTGGGACGCAACGTCCTGGTCGCGTTCATGCCGTGGAACGGCTACAACTTCGAGGACGCGATCCTGATCTCGGAGAAGGCCCTCAAGGACGACACCTTCACCTCGATCCATATCCAGGAATTCGAGGTCACCGCCCGCGACACCAAGCTCGGGCCCGAGGAAATCACCCGGGACATCCCGAACGTGGGCGAGGAGGCGCTCAAGAACCTCGATCACAACGGCGTCATCCGCATCGGAGCCGAGGTCAAGCCCGGCGACATTCTCGTGGGCAAGATCACGCCCAAATCCGAGACCGAGTTGGCCCCGGAGGAGAAGCTGCTGCGCGCCATCTTCGGCGAAAAGGCCGCGGACGTGAAGGACACCTCGCTGGTCGTGCCCTCGGGCACGGCCGGGATCGTGATGGACGTCAAGGTCTCCAGCAGCCGCATCGACGAGCAGACCAAGCTCTCGCCCTCCGACCGCCGCCGCCAGGTGAAGCAGATCCAGGAGGACTACAAGACGCAGATGGACAAGCTGCGCGAGGGGCTCACCGAGGCGCTGTCCAACATCCTGCTCGGCGAAAAGATCCCGCTGGACGTGATCAACGGCCAGACCGGGGAGATCATCATCCCGGCCAACCGCAAGATCACCAAGACGCTGCTGCGCAAGCTGGCCGCGGTGTCCAAGCACGTGGAGATCGATCCCTCGCCGGTGAAGATCAAGATCATGGAGATCATCGGCTCCTACCAGGGGAAGTTCGATGAGCTCGAGGGCGACCGCGAGCGCAAGATCGCCGGCATCGAGTCCGGTGAGGATTCCGGTTCCGGCGTCATCAAGCAGGTCAAGGTCTACGTCGCCACCAAGCAGAAGCTCGAGGTGGGTGACAAGATGGCCGGCCGCCACGGCAACAAGGGTGTCGTCGCCAAGATCGTGCCGCAGGAGGACATGCCATTTCTCCCCGACGGCACGCCGATCGAAATCTGCCTCAACCCGCTGGGCGTGCCCTCGCGCATGAACGTGGGCCAGGTGCTGGAAACGCACCTCGGCTGGGCGTGCAAGAAGCTCGGCCTGAAGGTCGCCACGCCGGTGTTCGACGGCATCAGCGAGAAGAAGGTCCGCGACTACCTCAAGCAGGCCGGTCTGCCCACTTCGGGCAAGAGCGTCCTCTACGACGGGCGCACGGGCGAGAAATTGGATCAGGAAGTGGTGGTCGGCTACATCTACATGATGAAGCTCAACCATCTCGTGTCGCACAAGATCCATGCCCGCGCCGTCGGCCCGTACTCCCTCGTCACCCAGCAGCCGCTGGGCGGCAAGGCCCAGTACGGCGGCCAGCGCTTCGGCGAGATGGAGGTCTGGGCCCTCGAGGCCTACGGGGCCTCCCACACGCTGCAGGAGCTGCTCACCGTCAAGTCCGACGACGTCAACGGCCGCACGAAGATCTACGAATCGCTCGTCAAGGGCGACAACACGCTGCAGGCCGGCACGCCCGAGTCCTTCAACGTCCTGATCAAGGAGATCCAGTCCCTCGGCCTGGATATCCGCCTGCAAAAGCGCGATGCGCTCAGCATGAATCTGGCCGCGGGGTCCTGAATCGGCCCCGCACCCTTTCAACGAATAATCTGGGAGACATCACTACATGAGCACCGAACAAGCAGCCACCGCCCGCGATGAAGCCCGCGCCGTGCTGGGGTTGGACGAGAATCCGTTCGACTGCGTATCGATCACGGTCGCCGCGCCGGACAGCATCCGTTCGTGGTCGCGGGGGGAGGTCAAGAATCCCGAGACCATCAACTACCGCACCTTCAAGCCCGAGCCGGGGGGGCTTTTCTGCCAGAAGATCTTCGGCCCGGTGCGCGACTACGAGTGCGCCTGCGGAAAGTACAAGCGCATCAAGTACAAGGACGTCATCTGCGACCGCTGCGGAGTGGAAGTGACGATCGCCCGGGTGCGCCGCGAGCGCATGGGGCACATCGAGCTGGCCGTGCCGGTGGCCCACATCTGGTTCCTGAAGAGCATGCCCAGCCGCCTGGGCCTGCTGCTGGACATGACCGCCCGCTCCCTCGAGCGCGTGATCTACTACGAGAACTACATGGTCACCGACGCGGGGAAGACCCCGCTGGAGCAGAAGCAGCTGCTGACCGACAACGAGTACCGGCAGGCCATCGACGAATACGGCGACGACGCCTTTACCGCCAAGATGGGCGCCGAGGCCGTGCGCGACGTGCTCAAGGGCATGGATCTTGCGGCCACCGTGGCGGAACTGCAGGAGCAGATGCGCGCCACCCGCTCCAAACAGATCAAGAAGAAGCTCTCCAAGCGCCTGAAGGTGATCCAGGGCTTCATCCATTCCAAGGCCCGCCCGGAGTGGATGGTGCTGGAGGTGCTGCCGGTGATCCCGCCGGACCTGCGCCCGCTCGTGCCGCTGGAAGGCGGCCGCTTTGCCACCTCCGACCTGAACGATCTCTACCGCCGCGTCATCAACCGCAACAACCGGTTGAAGAACCTGCTGCAGTTGAAGACGCCGGATGTCATCATCCACAACGAAAAGCGCATGCTGCAGGAGGCCGTCGACGCGTTGTTCGACAACGGCCGCCACGGCCGCCCGGTGACCGGCGCCGGCAACCGCCCGTTGAAGTCCCTCAGCGACATGCTCAAGGGCAAGCAGGGCCGGTTCCGCCAGAACCTGCTCGACAAGCGCGTCGATTACTCGGGCCGCTCGGTCATCGTCATCGGCCCCGAGCTCAAGCTCAACCAGTGCGGCCTGCCGAAGAAGATGGCGCTCGTGCTCTTCGAGCCGTTCATCATCCGGCGGCTGAAGGAGCTGGGCTTCGTGCACACGGTGCGCGGCGCCCGGAAGATGATTGAGAAGAAGTCGCCGGAGGTGTGGGACATCCTGGAGGAGGTGACCAAGGGGCATCCCGTGCTCCTGAACCGCGCCCCCACGCTGCATCGCCTCTCGATCCAGGCCTTCGAGCCCACGCTGATCGAGGGTGAGGCCATCCGCATCCACCCGCTGGTCTGCACGGCCTACAACGCCGACTTCGACGGCGACCAGATGGCCGTCCACGTGCCGCTGTCCCTCGAGGCCATCATGGAGTGCAAGCTCCTGATGATGTCGACCAACAACATCTTCTCGCCCTCGAGCGGCAAGCCGATCCTCACGCCGTCGCAGGACATCGTGCTTGGCGCCTACTACCTGACGATCGAGCCGCGCCGCAAGCCGGCCAAGGACCAGCGCGTGCCGCTGCTCAGCGGCTTGCAGGAGGCCCTGTACGCCGAGGCCGATGGGGCGCTGCACAAGCACGACTGGGTGGAGATCCCCAACCCCGACTACGGCCGCGAAACGGTCTATGGCAACAAGGACCGCAAGGTTCTGCGCACGACGGTCGGACGCGTCATCTTCAACCAGATCTGGCCCGCCAGCCTGGGCTTCGTGAACTTCGCGGTCGCCAAGACCAAGCTGGGCGACCTCATCCTCAACACCTACAAGACCGCGGGCGAGAGCGCCACGGTCGAGACCCTCGACCGCCTCAAGGAGCTGGGCTTCCAGACCGCCTTCCGGGCCGGCATCTCCATCGGGATCGACGACATGATCATCCCGGAGACGAAGAAGGACATCGTCGCCGATGCGCGGAAGAAGATCCACGAGGTGGAGAACCAGTTCAACAAGGGCGTCATCACCTCGGGCGAGCGCTACAACAAGATCATCGACATCTGGACCAGCGCCACCGACCGGATCGCCAAGGAGGTCTTCTCCAAGCTCGACGCCAACGAGGGCAAGACGGAGGTCAATCCGGTGTACATCATGATGGACTCCGGCGCCCGCGGCAACCGGCAGCAGGTGCGCCAGCTCTGCGGCACCCGCGGCCTCATGGCCAAGCCCTCCGGCGAGATCATCGAGCGGCCGATTCTGTCCTCCTTCCGCGAGGGCCTCACGGTGCTCGAGTACTTCATCTCGACCCACGGCGCCCGCAAGGGTCTGGCCGACACCGCCCTGAAGACGGCCGACGCCGGCTACCTGACCCGCAAGCTCTGCGATGTCGCCATGGATGTCATCATCGCCGAGGACGATTGCGGCACCCGCGAGGGCATCTGGAAGAAGGCGATCTTCGAGGGTGACGACGAAATCGTCTCCCTGCGCGAACGCATCATCGGACGCTGCGCGGCCGACGACGTGGCCAACCCGCTGGATCCCTCCGAGCTGCTGGTGACGGCCGGCACGCTCATTTCCGAGGAGACGGCCCGGAAGATCGAGGACGCCGGCATCGAGCGCGTCAAGGTCATGTCGCCGCTCACCTCGACCAGCCAGTATGGCATCGACTCGAAGTCGTACGGAATCAACCCGGCGACCAACCGCCTGGCCAAGATCGGCGACTCGGTCGGCATCATTGCCGCCCAATCCATCGGCGAGCCGGGCACCCAGCTCACGATGCGCACGTTCCATATCGGCGGCGTCGCCAGTGCCGGTTTCAAGCAGCCCGAGATCCGCGTCCGCGCCGCCGGCTTGGTGCGGTACCGCGGCCTGCGCCTGGTGCAGACGGCGGACGGTGCGAACATCGTGCTGAACAAGACCGGCACGATCCAGATCATCGACGAGGAGGACAAGGAGCTGGAGACCTACAACATCGTCATCGGCTCGGTCATCACCGCCGGCGACGGCCAGAGAATTGAGAAGGGCCAGGTGTTGGCGTTGTGGGATCCCTACAACGTGCCGGTGCTCTCGGAGAAGGGCGGCACCCTCGGGTTCAAGGACATGATCCCGGGCGTGACCGTGAAGCGCGAGCTGGACGAATCCACCGGCCGCATCGCGACCGTCGTCATCGAGCACAAGGAGGATCTCAATCCGCAGATCGAGGTGCGCGACCAGACGGGCAAGCCGATCGCGGCGTACTCGATCCCGGTCGGCGCCCAGATCGTGGTCAACGAAGGAGACATCATTTCCCCCGGCGCCCTTCTGGCCAAGACACCCCGGCAGGCGTCCAAGACCAAGGACATCACCGGCGGTCTCCCACGGGTGGCCGAACTCTTCGAGGCCCGCCGGCCCAAGGATGCGGCCGAAATGGCGCGCATCGACGGCGTCGTCTATTTCGAGGGCTCGATCCGGGGCAAGCGGCGCCTGGTCGTGAAGGACGACGAAACGGCGCAGGAGGAGGAGCACCTCATCCCGCACGGCAAGCACATTATCGTCCAGCCCGGCGATGTGGTCCACAAGGGCCAGCACCTTACCGACGGCGCAGCCGATCCGCATGAGCTCCTGGAGATCATGGGCCCGGCGGCCCTCTATGACTTCCTGATCTCGCAGGTGCAGGTGGTGTACCGGCTGCAGGGGGTGACGATCAACGACAAGCACATCGAGATCATCATCCGGCAAATGCTGCGCAAGGTGCGCATCACCGATCCGGGTGACAGCGACTGGTTGTGGGGCGAGCAGGTGGACCGCGGGGCGTACCTGGGCGAGAACAAGCGGCTCGCCGAGGCCGGCGGCAAGCCGGCCGAGGCCGAGCCGATCCTGCTCGGAATCACCAAGGCCTCGCTCGAGACGGAGAGTTTCATCTCGGCCGCCTCCTTCCAGGAGACCACCCGGGTGCTCACCGACGCGGCGACGCTTGGCAAGGTGGACCTGCTCAAGGGATTCAAGGAAAACGTCATCATGGGACACCTGATCCCGGCCGGCACGGGCCTGCCCAAATACAAGAACCTGCGCATCACGCTGCCGCTCGGCGCGGAATTGCCGCCGATCGAGGAGCCCAAGGCCGCCACCGAGGTCGGCTGAGCCGCCGGAGTCGGGCTTGGTGCCAGCCGTGCCGCCGACCTAGGTCGGCGGTACGTTCGCACCCGGTCCGGAGATCGCCCGTTCCGCCCGGAACCGGAGGGAGCGGTGGCGGATGATCGCCGTACTGACTCCTCCGATACAGTCGGATCCGAGTTCTACGACTTTGATGTTTCGCGTTCGCTTCCCGCTCAATTTCGCCGCGAAAAAAGCCTTGTCATTCGGCGCATGCTTGCCGACTCTAGTGATCCCTCCCGCCAAATGGTACCAGTTGAGCCTAGCTCCTGGTGCCATGCGCCCGGCCTCCTCCCAGGCCGGGCGCTTTTTTTCGCCGGTGAGAATTATCAGACGAAGCTGGCGGCGGTGGAGGCCCGGCTGCCGCGGCGGCACGCTCCGGGTTGCCGGGGCGAATGCGGATCTGGAATCGACGATCGGTCTTGCGGCCGGCGGCGGCTTCAGCGTCCGGAAGGACCGCTCGGCGGAACGCATCCGTTGCCGCCGCTCCTGAAGACGGCGCGGCACCCGGATGCCGGTGAAGAAGGCCGGACGTTCAGGGTGGGGAACCCTGGAATTTCCGCAGGCGGCCGCGGGGCCTCCGGACGACAACTGTCATCCGGTTGCCGGGTGACGGCCCCGGTCGAATCGGGGCGCGCGGGCGCTGCCGCGATCTTGGCTTTGCGGTGTGAAATTTGGCCTTGCATTGCCGTGCAGGGGCATGTTTCCCTGATCCTCCTTTTTCTCTCAGCGCAGCGCGTTTTCAGCTCTCGCTGAAGGACGCTTACCGGACCGCGAGTTTGGGGGCCAAATCCCAGATTTCGCGGACTGTTGTTTTTTTTACCAAAAACGCTTGCCGGGGACCTCCCCATCGCTAGCGTTCGCGACCTTTCACTCTCCATCAGCCGTCAGTTTCAAGTCCTTATATGCCAACCATCAACCAACTCGTGCGGAAGGGCCGCCGGCAGGTTCGCGCCAAGTCCAAGGCGCCGGCGCTGCAGGGCAACCCGTTCCGTCGCGGTGTTTGCGTGCAGGTGATGACCCGCACCCCCAAGAAGCCCAACTCGGCCATCCGAAAGGTTGCGAAGGTCCGCCTCACGAACGGCTATGAGGTCATTTCCTACATCCCCGATGAGGGCCACAGCCTGCAGGAGCACTCGATTGTGCTTGTGCGGGGAGGGCGGGTGAAGGACTTGCCGGGCGTCCGCTACCATATCGTGCGCGGCACCCTGGACGCGACGGGGGTGGAAAAACGCCGGCGGAGCCGGTCCAAGTACGGAGTGAAGCGGCCGAAGGAGGCCAAGAAGGCCTGAAGCGCCGACCAAGAAAGGAACTGCCAGAGCCATGTCACGCCGTCATCGAGCCGATAAAAGGGCGACCACGCCGGATATCCGCTACACCAGTCCGCTGGTGGCGCATCTGATCAATGTCATCATGAAGCGGGGCAAGAAGAGCCTCGCCCAGCGCATCGTCTACGGTGCCTTTGAGCGCGTCAGCGAGAAGCTCGGCAAGGGCGATCCCGTCGACCTGTTGATCGGCGCATTGGAGAACGCTCGGCCGCGCCTGGAGGTCAAGAGCCGGCGCGTCGGCGGAGCCACTTATCAGGTCCCGGTGGAGATTTCCTATGACCGCCAGGAGAGCCTGGCCCTGCGCTGGATTGTGACGGCCGCGGACGGCCGCAAGGGCCAGCCCATCCAGGAAGCCCTGGCAGACGAAATTGTCGACGCCTACAACAACACGGGCTCGGTGGTGAAGAAGAAGGAAGACACCCACAAGATGGCGCAGGCGAACCGTGCCTTCGCCCACCTTCGCTGGTAAGCACCGACTGCGCGCATGTCCTCTACGCTCCAGACCGCCACCGACCGCGCCAAGCTGTCCCCGGCCAACGACCCCCAGCGGCCCGCGCCGATGGAGTGGACACGCAATATCGGCATCGCGGCCCATATCGACGCCGGCAAAACGACCACGACCGAGCGGATCCTCTATTATTCGGGGGCGGTGCACAAGATGGGGGAGGTGCACGAAGGCACGACGGTCACCGACTGGATGGAGCAGGAACGCGAGCGGGGTATCACCATCACCTCGGCTGCGATCTCGTGCGCCTGGATACCGTCGGTGGGGCCGTACGCTCCCATCAAACACCGGATCAACATCATCGACACGCCCGGACACGTGGACTTCACGGCCGAGGTCGAGCGTTCGCTTCGGGTGCTCGACGGGGCCGTGGCCGTGTTCTGCGCGGTCGGCCGCGTTCAGCCCCAGTCCGAGACCGTGTGGCGGCAGGCCAACAAATACCATGTGCCGCGCCTGGCGTTCGTGAACAAGATGGACCGCGTCGGGGCCAATTTTTTCGCGTGCATCGAGGAGATGCGCAAGAAACTCAGCGCGAACGCTCATCCGCTCTTTCTGCCCATCGGGGCCGAGGAGAACTTCCGCGGGCTGATCGATCTGGTGCAGATGAAGGCGTACCTCTTCGAGGACGATGCGGCGGATCCGCTCGGGCTCAATCCGACGCTCGGCGAGATCCCGGCCGACCTGCTCGCCTCGGCCAAACAGTACCGGGAGAAACTCATCGAGGCGGTGGCGGACTGCGACGACGACATCGCGCACAAGTATCTCGAAGGGGTGGACATCGAGGTCAATGAGCTGATGCTCGGCATCCGGAAGGCCACGGTCTCGCTCAAATTCTGCGGCGTCATTCCAGGATCTGCCTTCAAGAAGAAGGGCGTGCAGCGTCTTCTCGACTGCGTGGTCAACTACCTGCCCTCTCCGCTTGATCTGCCGGAAACCAAGGGTCAGGACGACGAGGGGAAGGAAGCGGTCGCGGTGGCCGACGACCGCGAGAAGACCGTGGGCCTGGCATTCAAGCTGTGGAGCGATCCTTTCGTGGGCCGGCTGATCTTCGTGCGCGTCTACCAGGGCCGCCTGAAGAAGGGGCAGTCGGTTTACAATCCCCGCACCCGGCGCAACGAGCGCATCTCCCGGCTGCTGCTCATGCGGGCGATGGACCGCGACGAGATCGACGTGGCCTATGCGGGCGACATCTGTGCCGTCATCGGGCTGAAGGATGTCATTACCGGCGACACGCTTTGTGACGACGAGGCCGACATCCGGCTTGAGCCGCCGACCTTCCCGGAGCCGGTCATTTCGATGTCCATCGAGCCGAAATCCAAGGCCGACCAAGAAAAGATGGGCACCGCGCTCCAGCGACTGTCGGCCGAGGATCCGACCTTCCGGACCTACACCGACACCGATACCGGCCAGACCATCATCGCCGGCATGGGCGAGTTGCACCTGGAGATTATCCGCGACCGCATGTTTCGCGAGTTCAAGGTGGAGGCCGACTCCGGCAAACCGCAGATCGCCTATCGCGAGAGCATCAACGGCCAGGCGGACGGCGAGGGGAAGTTCATCCGGCAGTCGGGCGGCCGCGGACAATACGGCCACTGCAACATCAAGCTCGAGCCCAACGAAAAGGGGAAGGGCATCGAGGTGATCAACGAGATTGTGGGCGGCGCGATCCCCAAGGAGTACATCAAGCCGGTGACCGCGGGCATCCTCGAGGCGGCCAACAACGGCGTCGTCGCCGGCTATCCGGTCATCGATTTCAAGGCGCGGATTGTCGACGGATCCTTCCACGAGGTGGATTCCTCGGAGCTGGCCTTCAAGATGGCGGGCATCTTCGCCTTCAAGGACGCCATGGCCAAGGCGCGGCCGGTGCTCCTGGAGCCGATCATGAAGGTTGAGGTCACCGTGCCCGAGGAGTTCCAGGGCGACATCCTGGGCGACCTGAATCGCCGGCGCGGCCACATCCAGGGCATGGACCTGCGGGACGGCGCTTGCATCATCACGGCGATGGTGCCGCTGGAGACGATGTTCGGCTACGCCACCGACATCCGCTCGCTGTCCAAGGGACGGGCCTCGTATTCGATGGAGCCCTCGCACTTTGACCCCGTGCCGGCGCAACTGCTGGCCAAGTTCGTCGAAACATCATCGCGGGCCCCCGCCCGCGCCTAACCACGTTTTTTCGCCACCGCCATGAAAGGTCAGCGCATCCGCATCAAACTCCAGGGTTTTGACTACCGCGTCATCGATCAGTCGGCCTCGGAGATTGTCGAGACCGCCAAGCGTTCCGGCGCCCAGGTCTCGGGCCCCATTCCGCTGCCGACCTGCATCGAGAAGCTTTCCGTGAACCGCTCGCCCCATGTGGACAAGAAGTCCATGGAGCAGTTTGAGTCGCGCACCCACAAGCGGCTCATCGACATTATCGAGCCGACCGCCCAGACGGTCGACGAACTCAAGAAACTCAACCTGCCTTCGGGCGTGGACATCACCATCAACGTCTAAACCGCCACGTCCGACAGACAGTTAGCAGCCCGCCGGCGGGCTTACCGACGGCACTTGCTAATGTAGGTCCCATGAAACGGAACCCTCCACCTACCGCTTAGCCCATGATCGCTACCCTCCTAGGTAAAAAGATCGGGATGACCCAGGTCTACGACGCTGAAAACGTCCTGATCCCGGTCACCGTGGTCGAAGCCGGACCCTGCCCTGTGGTGCAGGTGAAGACGACCGAGACCGACGGCTACAACGCCGTTCAACTCGGCTTCGCCCGGAAGAAACCGAAGAACGCCAGCAAGGCGGAGACCAACCATGCCCGGAAGGCGGGCCTGGAGGAAACTCCCCGCGTGCTGGGCGAGGTGCGCCTCGCCGAGGCCCCCTCGGTGAAGCCGGGCGACGTCGTCACCGTCTCGGCCTTTCAAGAGGGCCAGTTCGTCGACGTGATCGGGGTCTCGAAGGGAAAAAGCTTCCAGGGCGTCGTCAAGAAACACGGTGTGGCCGGCGGACCGGCCGCGCACGGTTCGATGTTCCACCGCCGCATCGGCTCGATCGGCATGCGCCAGACGCCCGGTCGCTCATGGAAGAACCAGGCGATGCCCGGTCATCTCGGCTCCGTCCGGTGCACCGTGCAGAACCTTCGGGTGGTCAAGGTGCTTCCCGACAAGAACCTGCTCCTGGTGAAGGGGGCAATCCCGGGGGCGAACGGCGATGACGTCATCGTCCGCAACGCCGTCAAGCACCGGCCCGCGCCGGCGAAATAAGCGAGAAGACACCGCCGCCATGAAACTCAGAGTTTTTACCGCTGACGGAACGCAAAGCCGCGAATCCGACTTCGCCATTCCCGCCTTCGAGGGCGACCGGGGCATGCAGGCCGTGAAGGAGGTCGTCGTCGCCCATCAGGCCAATGCGCGCCTGGGCACCCATTCCACGAAGCGCCGCGGGGAAGTCCGCGGCGGTGGCAAGAAGCCGTGGCGCCAGAAGGGGACCGGCCGCGCCCGTCAGGGCTCGATCCGCTCGCCGATTTGGACCGGCGGCGGAGTGGTGTTCGGGCCGAAGCCGCGGGACTACACGAAAAAGATCAACGCCCGGGTGCGGGCGCTGGCCTTCAGCCGCGCGCTGTTTGACCGCGCCACGGCCGGCGACCTGGAGGTGATCGAGCGGTTTGAGGTCAGCCCGGTCAAGACGAAGGTCATCGACCAGACCATCGCCCGCATCGCGCCGCAGGGTCGCGTGCTGATCGTGGACGATCCCTTTTCGGCGGAGACGCGTCGCGCCGCTCGCAACCTCGACCGCATCAGCCTGCAGGAGGCGGCGCGGCTCAACACGCTCGACCTCTGCCAATTTCAGAAAATCGTGGTGTCCGCCCGGGCTTTGGAGCGGATCATCGCACGCGTCGGCACCGTCCACGGAGGCAACTGATGATCCAACCTGACAAAGTGCTCAAGCTCATGCGCCTGACGGAGAAGTCGAACAAGCTCTCCTCCGAGTATGGCCAGTACACCTTCGAGGTCGCCTCCTCCGCCACCAAGTACACGGTGCGCGAGGCGGTTGAACAGACCTTCAAGGTCACCGTCACCCGCGTGAACATCCAGAACATGAGCGGGAAGCCGCGGCGCAGCCGCCGCGGGCTGCCCAGCCGCACGCCCGATTACAAGAAGGCCGTCGTGACCCTCAAGGAGGGCGATAAGATCGAGCTCGTCTGAGCCGTTCGGCCGATCCGGAGATCCACGCCATGCCACTCAAATCTTTCCGCCCGAGCACCCCGACGCTCCGCTACACCGTGCTGAACCGCCCGGAGGAGATCGTCCGCAAGCGCCCCGAGCGCGGCCTGACCGAGCACAAGCACAAGACCGGCGGCCGCAACTGCTACGGGCGCCTCACCTCCCGCCGCCGCGGCGGCGGGCACAAACAACTCTACCGCCTCATCGATTTCAAGCGCGCCCGCCTGGACGCGCGCGCCCGGGTGCAGGCGATCGAATACGATCCGAACCGCACGGCGCTGATTGCGCTGGTGGCCTACGGCGACGGCACGAAGTCCTACATTCTCGCCCCCAAGGGGCTGAAGGTGGGCGATTCGGTGGTCAGTGCCAACCGGTGCGAGAACAACGAGTATCGCCCCGGGGACGCCTATCCGCTGGAAGCGATCCCGCCCGCAACCCGCGTGCATGCCGTCGAGCTCATCCCCGGCCGCGGCGCGCAGTTGGCCCGCTCGGCCGGAGCCGGTCTCGAGTTGGTCGCGGTCGAAAGCGGCAACGCCCAGCTCAAGCTGCCTTCGGGCGAGATCCGGCTCGTCAACTCCAAGTGCCGCGCGACCGTCGGCGAAGTCGGCAATGCCGATCACATCAACGAGTCGCTCGGCAAGGCCGGCCGCAACCGCTGGCTGGGCCGCCGGCCGCGGGTGCGCGGCATGGTGATGAACCCGGTCGACCATCCCAACGGCGGCGGTCAGGGCAAGTCGAAGGGTGGCGGCGGCCGGCAGCAGGTCGTCTCCCCCTGGGGCCAGCTGGCCAAGGGCTTCCCCACGCGCCGCCGCTCGAAACCCTCGGACAGCATGATTCTGATCCGCCACAACGGCCGGCCGCCCCGCGGCCGGAAGTAAGTCTTCGCCCCACCGCCCCCTTCCACCATGGCCCGTTCCATCAAAAAAGGTTACTTCGTCGATCCGCACCTGATGGCGAAGATCGAAAAGGCCGCCAAATCCGGCACGCGCAAGCCGATCCAGACCTGGTCGCGCCGCTCGACCATCACGCCCGATTTCGTCGGGAACACCTTCAATGTCCACAACGGCAAGGCGTTCGTCGCCGTGTACGTGACCGAGAACATGGTCGGCCACAAGCTCGGCGAGTTCGCCCCGACCCGCATCTTCAAGGCGCACGGCGGCATGACCCGCAAGGAGATCTGAACCCGCAGGCCCCGCCCGCCCGTCCCACCATGGAAGTTCAAGCCCTCACCCGAAATACGCGCATGTCGCCCAAGAAGGTGCGCGAGGTCACCCGGCAGATCCAGGGACACCGCGCCCCGGCGGCCGTCGATCTGCTCACGCTCATTCCGCGCAAATCCGCGCGCCTCGTGCTCAAGACACTCAAGAGCGCCATCGCCAACGCCGAGAACGACCCCAAGGTCAACCTCACCGCCGATCAGCTAATCGTCTACCGCGCCCTCGTGGAAAACGGACCCGTGCTCCGACGCTACCGCGCCGGTCCGCGGGGTTCCGCCATGCCGCGCCGCAAGAAGATGGCGCACATCCGCATCGTGCTCACCGACGAGCCGAAGAAATCCTAACCCGCCGCCTCGCGAACAACCGCCAATCCCATGGGCCAGAAGACACATCCCGTCGGCTTCCGCCTCGCCGTCAACCGCAACTGGCAGTCCCGCTGGTATGCGAACAAGAAGGACTTTCCCGCCCTCCTGGAGGAGGACCAGATCATCCGGCAGAAACTGATGGAAAAGCTCCGGCAGGCGTCGGTGCCGCGCATCTTCATCGAGCGCGCCTCCAATCGGGTCCGCGTGAAGATCTTTACCGCGCGCCCCGGAATTGTCATCGGCCGCAAGGGCCAGGAGATCGAGAAGATCCGGGATGACCTCGCGAAGCTCACCGGGCGGGAGATCCTCCTCGACATCCAGGAAGTCAAGAAGCCCGAAATCGAGGCGCAGCTCGTGGCGGAAAACGTCGCCCTGCAGCTGGAACGGCGCATCGCCTTCCGGCGGGCGATGAAGAAGGCCGTCGAGATGGCCATGACCCTGGGGGCGGAAGGCATCAGGATCCAGTGCTCCGGCCGGCTGGGCGGGGCCGAAATCGCCCGCCGCGAGTGGCAGCGCAAAGGCCGCGTGCCGCTCCACACCCTGCGCGAGAATATCGACTACGGATTCGCGGAGGCGCACACCCTCTACGGCAAGATCGGCGTCAAGTGCTGGATCTGCAAAAAAGAAGCCGACATGAGCAACTGAGCGGCGATCAGCCGGCTCCCGAAACCACACTTTATCCATGGCTCTTTCACCCGCCCGCACGAAATACCGCAAGGTGCAGAAGGGCACCTTGACCGGCTACGCCAAGCGCGGCAACACGCTCGCCTTCGGGGAATTCGGCCTCCAGGCGCTCACCCGTGGCCCGATGACCGCGGCCCAGATCGAGGCAGCCCGCGTCACGATCTCCCGGCATCTCAAGCGCAAGGGCAAGCTCTGGATCCGCGTTTTTCCCCACAAGCCCATCACCAAGAAGCCGGCCGAAACCCGCATGGGCCACGGCAAGGGTCCCGTCGAATATTACGTGGCCCAGATCAAACCCGGCGTCGTGCTCTTCGAACTCGGAGGCATCCCGGCCACCGTGGCCAAGGAGGCGTTCCGACTCGCCGACACCAAGCTGCCGTTCCATTGCCGTTTCGTCACCCGCGAGGGCGTCACCCAGTGATGCGGTCCGCCGCCCCCGTTTTTCCGACCCTTTTCCACCTCCCATGACGCCCAAAGAAATCCGCGAGCTGTCGGAGTCCGAGATCGAGACCAAGATCCGCGAACGGCGCGCCGAGCTCCTCCAACTCCGCCTGCGCCGGCAGGCCGGTCAGGTCGAAAAACCGCACCTGATGCGCGAATACCGCAAGGACGTCGCCCGGATGGAGACCATCCTCCACGCCCGCAAGCACTCGTCCGCCCCGACCGCCTGACGCCGCCGCTCCCAACGTTTTCCCTCATGTCCGCCTCCCTCCGCCACAAACGCAAAACCTTCGTGGGATTCGTGTCCAGCCGCATGGGCGACAAGTCCGTGAAGGTCACAGTCCCTTACCGCACGCCGCACCCGCGCTATCAGAAGGTCATCAACCGCCAGACGGTGGTGCACGCGCACGATGAAAAGAACGAGAGCCGGATCGGCGACAAGGTCGAGGTCATGGAAACCCGCCCGATCAGCCGGTTGAAGCGCTGGCGGGTGGTCCGGATCGTGGAGGCGGCCAAGACCGCGTCCGGGCGGGCCATCTCGGAAAACGATGTCGCCGAAACCGTGCCCACCAAGCTGGCACCGGCGCCCGCGCCCGTTCCCTCGGAGGAGCCGGCGGAAACCCCGCAGGCCTGAAACCGAAACCCTGAACGCTGTAGCCCCGGAGGCACGCCATGATTCAACTGCGCTCCATTCTCGACATCGCTGACAACACCGGCGCCCGCAAGGCCTCGCTGATCCAGCGCATGGGCCAGAACACGCCCTTCGCCCACGTCGGCGACATCGTCACTGTCAACATCAAGGAAACCGCCACGGACGCGACCGTGAAGAAAGGGGAGGTGGTGAAGGCCGTGGTGGTCCGCACCCGCGCGCCGATCCGGCGCTCGGACGGGAGCTACCTGCGGTTCGACACCAACGCCATCGTCATCCTGGGCCCCGACGGCAATCCGCGCGGCACGCGCATTTTCGGGCCGGTGGCCCGCGAGCTGCGCGCCAAGAATTTCATGAAGATCATTTCGCTCGCGCCGGAGGTTCTCTGATCATGCAAAAGCTACACATCAAGCGCGGCGACGTCGTCGTGGTCATTGCCGGCGCGCACAAGGGCAAGCAGGGCAAGGTGCTCGAGATACTGGTCGAGCAGCGGCGGGCCCGCGTCGAGGGCCTGGCGATGATCAAACGTCATCTCAAGAAGTCCCAGGAGCACCCGCAGGGCGCGATTGCCGAACTCGAGGGCTCCATCCACGTCTCGAACCTGATGCCCTTGGAGCGGTGGGAGAAGTCCAAGGCGGCCAAGAAGGAGGCCCCGGCCGAGGCCTGACGGCCGAACCCCGCCCGCCCGCATTCACTCCCTGAATTCACCCGCCGCCTCCGGCACGGAAACCCGGTCGCACCATCATGAGTTACGTTCCCTCCCTTAAGAAACAATACGTCGAGCAGGTCGTGCCCGAGCTGATGAAGCTGCGGGGATACAAGAACATTCACCAGGTGCCGCGCCTGGTGAAGATCACGCTCAACACCGGGCTCGATGCCGAGGCGGACAAGAACGTGATCGCCGACGCCCAGAAGGATCTGGCCACGCTGGCCGGGCAGAAGCCGGTGCTGGCCAAATCGAAGAAGGCCATCGCCAACTTCAAGCTGCGCAAGGGGCAGATCGTCGGGTGCCATGTCACGCTCCGCGGCCCCACCATGTGGGATTTCCTGCTGCGCCTCATTGCCGTCGCCCTGCCGACGATTCGCGACTTCCGCGGGCTCTCGCCCAAACTCGACGGCCGCGGCAACTACACGATCGGGATCACCGACCACACGATCTTCCCGGAAATCACGATCGACAACGTCAAGAAGCACATCGGCCTCGATGTCACGCTCGTGACCAGCGCCCGGACGGACGACGAGGCGCGCGAACTCCTGCGCCTGCTCGGCATGCCGTTCCGCCGTGGCGAAGCCGGTGCCAAGCCAACCCCGCGGGCCGCCTGAACGACCGCCTTTTCTCCCTTCCGATCATGCCCAAGACCTCCGCCATCGAGCGCAACAAGAAGCGCCGGCAGCTCGCCGAGAAATACCGGGCGAGGCGCGCCGAGCTGAAGGCCATCCTGGCCAACCCGAACACGAACGACACCGAGTTCTTCGCCGCCCAGAAGAAGCTCGCCAAGCTGCCCCGCAATTCGTCGCCGGTGCGCATCCGCAACCGCTGCTCGCTCAGCGGTCGTCCGCGCGCCTACATCCGAAAATACGGGGTGTCCCGCATCCAGTTCCGTGAACTCGCCCTCGCCGGCAAGATTCCCGGCGTCATCAAATCCTCCTGGTAATCCCTTTTCCCGGCGGGGGTGGGATATGACCCGCCGGCCCGAACCCGACCCCATCCATCATGACCGATCCGATCAGCGATTTTCTCACCCGGCTGCGCAACGCCAGCCGCGCGCGACTCGAGGAGTGCGCCGCGCCCTATTCGAAATTCAAGGAAGGCCTCGCTGCCATCCTCCAGGCGGAGGGCTACGTCACGGGGCATGCCACCGGCACGGACAAGCTCGGGCACAAGACCATCGTGGTGAAGTTGAAGTACGTGGACGGCGCGCCCGCCATCACCGGCATCGACCGCGTGAGCACGCCGGGACGCCGCCGCTACTGCCGCTCGGCCGAGATTCCACTCGTGCTCAACGGCCTGGGCGTCGCCATACTCTCTACTTCCAAGGGCCTGCTGAAGGACCAGGACTGCCGGCGCAACAAGCTCGGCGGTGAATTGATCTGCAACGTCTGGTAGGAGCCTCCGCCATGAGCCGCATCGGTAAGAAACCCATTTCCATTCCTGACAAGGTGAAGGTCGACCTGCACGACCACTCGATCAAGGTCGAGGGTCCGAAGGGCAAGGTCAGCAAATCGTTCGCCGAGGTCGTGAAGCTGTCGACCAACGACAAGAAGCAGATCATCGTCACCCCGCTGGAGCAGACGCGCTTCGCCCGCGCCATGTTCGGCACCGCCCGTTCGATCATCAGCGGCATGGTCAAGGGAGTGACGGTCGGGTACACCAAGGACCTCGAGATCCAGGGCGTCGGATTCAAGGCCGTGCCCAAGGGCAACCAGATCGAGTTTTCCCTCGGCTACTCGCATCAGATCCAGTTCAAGATTCCCGAGGGCATCAAGGTGACCGTCACCGACGGCACGAAACTCAAGGTCGAAGGAGCGGACAAGCAGCTCGTGGGCGCGGTCGCCGCCGAGATTCGCGGCTACTATCCGCCCGAACCGTACAAGGGCAAGGGCGTGCGCCTCGTGGGCGAGCGTGTCCGCCGCAAGGAAGGCAAGACCGTCGCCTGAGATCGCCCGCACAACCAGAACCCGCATCGCATACCCAACATTTGGCAGTGAATACGATCCAGAAGAACCTGTTGCTGCAGAAACGCCGGTGGCGCATCCGACAAAAGGTCGCCGGCACCGCCGCCCGGCCGCGCCTGACCGTGCGGTTCTCAGGCAAGCACATCTACGCCCAGGCGATCGACGACGCCGCGGCCGCCACCTCGATCTTTGTCTCGAGCGTCGACCCCGAGCTGCGCGCCCAGCATCTCCGGGCCAATCTCGCCGGCGCCAAGGCGCTCGGAGCGGCCTTTGCCGCCCGCGCCAAGGCCGCCGGCATCACGAAGGTCGTCTTCGACCGCAACGGCCGCCCCTACCACGGCAAGGTGAAGGTTTTCGCCGAGTCCGCCCGGGCCGGCGGTTTGGAGTTTTAATTTATGGCCATGAGCATCGCTTCCCGAAATTCCACCGCCTCCCTGTCGTCCGACGCCGCCTCCGGGGCGCCCGAGATGGTCGAAAAGGTCGTCTACATCAATCGGTGCGCCAAGGTCGTCAAAGGCGGCCGCCGCTTCAGCTTCTCCGCCCTGGCAGTGGTGGGCGACCAGAAGGGCAGGGTTGGCATCGGTTACGGCAAGGCCAACGAGGTCCCCGAAGCCATCCGCAAGAGCACCGAGCATGCGCGCAAGCGCATGGTCCCGGTCAAACTCAAGGGCGACACGATTCCGCATGCGGTCGTGGGCGAGTCCGACGGCGGCCGGGTGATGCTTCGTCCCGCCAGTCCGGGTACCGGCATCATCGCCGGCGGCGGCGTCCGCGCCGTGCTGGAAGCGGCCGGCGTGCGCAATGTCCTTTCCAAATCGCTGGGGTCGAAAAACCACATCGCCGTGGTCCACGCCACGCTCAACGGCCTGCGCAAACTCCGCCTGGCGGCCGATGTCCGGGCCGTGCGTGCCGCCGTCGGCGGCGAGTGAGGCCGACGTCCGACTCAAGCCAAGGGATCGTCCATGAAACTCCATGAATTAAAGAATGTGCCCGGCGCGGTGCACCGTCGCAAACGCGTCGGCTGCGGCGAGGGCGGCGGGCGCGGCAAGACCTGCGGCCGGGGCGGCAAGGGTCAGACGGCCCGCAGCGGCGGCTCGATCCGCCCCGGGTTCGAGGGTGGGCAGATGCCGCTCTACCGGAAGCTGCCGCATCGCGGTTTCAATCACGCCCGGTTTCGCACCGAGTATGCCGTCGTCAATGTCGGCGATCTGGCGCGCGTCGATGCCGCCGTCAGCGAAGTGACGCCATCCGTCCTGGCCGATTGCGGCCTGGTGCGCCGCGGGGCCGCGCTGGTCAAGGTGCTGGGGGTGGGGGAACTGACCCGCGCCCTGAAGGTCACCGCCAACAAGTTCTCCGGCTCCGCCAAGGCCAAAATTGAAAAGGCGGGCGGCCAGGCCGTCGTCCTCGACTGATCCGCTGCGCGAGTCCGAGCCCGCCACCGACCTCCTTTTTTCCGATGTTATCCGCCTTCTCGAACTCGTTGAAGATCCCCGAACTTCGTTCGCGGATTTTCTATACGCTGGCCCTGCTGTTCGTCGCGCGGGTCTGTGCCCACATTCCGCTCCCGGGCCTGGATCCGAAACCGCTCGAGGACTTCTTCAATGCGCAGGTGGGAGGGGCGGGAGGCGCCTTGGTCGGTCTCTACAACATGTTCACCGGCGGCGGGCTCGTGAAGGGCGCGGTGGGGGCGCTGGGCATCATGCCGTATATCAGCGCCCAGATCATCTTTCAGTTGATGACGGCGGTGGTGCCGTCCCTGAGCCGCCTGCAGCAGGAAGGTGACGTCGGGCGCCAGACGCTCAACCAGTACACCCGGTATGCCACGGTGGCGATCTGCATCGTGCAGGGCGCACTGCTGATTCTGGCCCTGGAGAATCCGGCCAAGCTGTTTCCGGGCTACGACGTCAACACCTATGGCGAGATCGTCCTCGTCAACCGGGGCTGGTTCCTGGTCACCTCGGTGATTCTCATGACCGCCGGCACGCTCCTGCTGATGTGGCTGGGCGAACAGATCACGCAGCGCGGGGTGGGCAACGGCGTCTCCCTGCTCATCACCATCGGCATCCTGTCGGACATCCCCGGGGCCGCCGCGACGCTCAAGAAACTGATCTTCGCCCCGGTCGGGGTGCAGGGAATCTCCGTCCCGCAGCTCGCGATCATGATCGCGCTCTTTCTGGCGGTGAACGCAGGCATCGTGATGATCACGATGGGGCGACGGAAGATACCGGTCCAGTACGCCAAACGGGTGGTGGGGCAGAAGGTGTATGGCGGCCAGAGTTCGTTTCTGCCCCTGCTGGTCAACTATTCGGGCGTCATGCCCGTGATCTTCGCCATCTCGATCCTGCTGTTTCCGCAGCAGATCCTCTCGTACATGGGAGCGGCGTTCAATCTGAAGTTCCTGAGCGAATTCTCCAACAACATGCTGCGCGGCCACTGGATGTACTACACGGCCTACGGCATGCTGATCCTGTTCTTCAGCTACTTCTGGGTCTCGGTCATGTTCAAACCCATCCAGGTGGCCGATGATCTCAAGAAATACGGCGGCTACATCCCGGGGGTGCGTCCGGGCGAGCCGACGGCCAAGTTCCTGGACTTCATCATGACGCGCCTGACCCTGGCCGGCGCGATCTCTCTTACCATTATCGCGGTCCTGCCCGACCTGCTGCTGTTCGAATTCAACGTGCCCCAGCGGATCGCCTACTTCTTTGGCGGCACGGGCATGCTGATCACCGTGGGCGTGATGCTCGACACCATCCGCCAGCTCGAAACCTTCCTGCTGCAGCGGCATTACGACGGATTCATGCGCAAGGGACGGATCCGGGCCCGCAGTTCCATGGCGGCGGCCTCCGGAGTCGGCGACGCACCGGACGCCAAGACCATTCGGGCGCTGGTGATCCCGTTGGGAATCATCTTCCTGATAGGCATGGTCTTCTGGGTCATCCGGGCCTTTGTTCTTTAAGACTTTACTTCGCGGATGATGCCTGTCATTCCCCAAACCTTTTCGCGGTTCGCCTCGGCTGCAGGTGCGATGTCCCTGTCCCACGGTGGCTTCGGAGCGCAGGCGGCTCCGCGTGCGACCGCAGCTTGTTCTTTGATTTTTGCGCCCGATCCGGCCGGGCTGAAGCCGGTCTGCGTCTCATGATTCCGCTGAAGGATCGGGACGCCATTGCGCGCATGCGTGAAGCATGCGCCATCGCTGCGACGGTGCTGCACCGTCTCAAGGCCTTGGTGCAACCAGGCATCAGTACGCTCGATCTCGAGGAGGCCGGGCGGGACTTGATCGCCCGCCACGGCGCGCGCAGCGCCGACTACGGCTACCAGATTGGCTCGCGACGTTTCCCGGCCCACACCTGCCTCTCGGTCAACGAGGAGGTGGTGCACGGCATCGGCTCGCTCAAGCGCATTCTCCGCGACGGCGATGTCATCTCCCTGGATATCACCGTTGAGCACAACGGTTATATCGGAGACAATGCCATCACCCTGCCAGTGGGAACCGTGTCGCCCCAGGTGGCCGAGCTGCTGCACACGACCGAGGAGGCTTTGCGGGTCGGCATCCGCCAGGCGCAGGTCGGAAACCATATCGGCGATATTTCCCACGCGATTCAGACCTTTGTCGAAGCCCGCGGCTTGGGGGTGGTGCGCGATCTGGTCGGCCATGGCGTGGGTCGCTCGATGCACGAGGAACCGCAGATTCCAAATTTCGGCCGCCGCGGCGCGGGCGAACGCATCCGGCCCGGCATGACCCTCGCGATCGAACCCATGGTGACGATGGGCTCCTACCGCGTGAAGACGCTGGCTGACGGCTGGACCGTCGTCACCGTCGATGGAAAGCCGGCCGCCCACTTCGAGCATACGGTGCTCACCACCGAGCGGGGCCCCGAAATCCTGACCGTCCCGCGCTTGGAGGCCGGGGCGGCTCCGGCCCCCGCCGAGCGGTCGGTGGCCGGCTGATCCGATTCCCTTTCACATTCCACAACCTTTTAACCTGCAACCCGTCTTTCCCTCATGCCACGTCTGTTAGGTGTCGACATTCCACCGAAGAAGAAGATCGCCTTCTCCCTTCGCTCCATTTACGGCATCGGGCCCGCCCGGGCCGATCTCATCGTCAAGGGCGCCGGCCTCGACGCCAACATGCGCGCCGCGGACCTGTCCGAAGAGCAGCTGAACAAGATCCTGCACGTCATCACGGACCGGAAATGGGCCGTTGAAGGCGATCTCCGCCGTGAGATCACGGCCAATCTCAAGCGGTTGCAGGCCATCAACTGCTACCGCGGCGTGCGCCACCGCAAGGGCCTCCCCGTCCGCGGCCAGCGCACCAGCACCAACGCCCGCACGCGCAAGGGCCCGCGCAAGACCGTGGGCGTCTCCAAGAAGGCTGAGGCTACGACTCCCTGATTTCCGCCATGGCTGAAGAAAAATCCACACCCGCCCCCAAGAGAGAGAAGAGCGCCCGGAAGGAGGACGCTCCGGCGCCCGCTGAAGCGGCCGCAAAAGCGGAGACCTCTGAGAAGAAGCCCGCCAAGGAAAAGCCGGCCAAGGGCGGTGAAAAGGGCCGCAAGGAGACGCCCGCGGCGGACGCGGCAACACCCGGTGCCCCCGAAGCCGCTCCCGCCGCGGAGAAACCGGTGGAGCTGGTGGGCGGCGTCGCCAGGCAGCCCACCGCGGAAGAATTGCTCAAGGAGGAGCTGGGTGAAATCAAGATCCGCAAGGCCAAGGGTTCGAAGAACATCACCACCGGCCTCGCCAATATCCTCGCCTCGTTCAACAACACGGTGGTCACCATCACCGACCTGAAGGGCAATGTCATTGCCTGGTCCAGTGCCGGGAAATGCAACTTCCGCGGCTCGCGCAAATCGACCGCTTACGCCGCCCAGGTGGTGGCCCAGGACGCAGCCCGCAACGCCATGGCCCACGGGCTCAAGGATGTGCAGATCCGGGTCAGCGGACCCGGCTTGGGCCGTGATTCCGCGATCCGCGCCCTGCAGGCCATCGGCTTGGAAGTCACCTCGATCGTCGATGTGACACCCGTGCCGCACAACGGCTGCCGTCCGCGCAAACGCCGTCGCGTCTGATCGGCGCCCCGACCTCCGTTTATCCTTATTTATCATGGCCCGCTACATCGGTCCCACCACCCGCGTCAGTCGTCGTTTCGGCCAGTACATTCTGGGCTCCGGCAAGGCCTTCGAGCGCCGCAGCTATCCCCCGGGCGAGCACGGCCCCAAGTCCCGGCGCAAGATGTCGGAGTACGCCGTCGGCCTGTCGGAAAAGCAGAAGGCCCGGCACATCTACGGCCTGCTGGAACGGCAGTTCCGCCGGCTCTTCGCCATCGCCAAGCGCGAGCGCGGCGTCACCGGCGAGCGTTTCCTGCAGCTTCTGGAAACCCGGCTGGACAGCGTCATCTTCCACCTGGGCTTCACCAAGACGCGCGCTGCCGCCCGGCAGTTCGTCAACCACGGCCACGTCCGGGTCAACGGTCGCAAGGTCGACATCCCGAGCTTCAATGTGAAGCCCGGCGACGAGATCGAGGTGAAACCCGCCTCGTCCTCCCGGCAGATCGCGACCCGCGGCCTGGAGGAGAATCGCCTGCGCAATGGGCCCGGCTGGCTGTCCCTCAACGGCGAGGCCCTCAAGGCCGCCGTCGTGCGGCTGCCGGTGCGCGACGAGATGGAGCCCGGCATCAACGAGCAGCTCATCGTCGAGTTCTACAGCCGGTTCTGAGTTCGCGCCACGTCCCTTCTCAATCTCAACCCTAGATTCCTTCTGCCATGCCCAAACGTCTCGGTAAGTTCGAACTGCCCAACAAGCTCACCAAGGTCGAGGAAGGCTCGAGCTCGACGTACGCCAAGTTCATCGCCGAGCCCTTCGAGGCCGGATACGGTCACACGATCGGCAATTCCCTCCGCCGCGTGCTGCTCAGTTCCATCGAGGGAGCCGCCATCAGCTCGATCAAGATCGAGGGCGTCCAGCACGAATTCCAGAGCATCGACGGGATCGTCGAGGATGTCACCGACGTCGTGCTCAACCTGAAAAAGATCCTGATCGTCTCGCAGAAGCGCGAGCCGGTGCGGTTGATGATCAAAGTCACGCGCCAGGGCCCGGTCACGGCGGCCGACATCCAGCCCGACGCCGCCATTCAGATCGTCAATCCGGACCAGGTGATCTGCACCCTGGACAAGAACCGGTCGTTCGAGGCCGAGATCGAGATCAAGACCGGCCGCGGATATTGCCCGGGCGAGAACAACAAGAAGGAGGACCAGCCCATCGGCGTCATCCCGGTGGATTCCCTCTTCAGCCCCGTGCGCCTCGTGCGCTACGCGGTGGAGAACACCCGCGTGGGACAGATCACCGACTTCGACAAGCTCATCCTCGAGGTGTGGACGGACGGACGGATCACGCCGGATGACGCCCTCAAGCAGGCCTCGTCGATCCTCAAGCACCACCTCGACGTGTTCGACCGCGTGAGTGAGGAGCACTACGAGTTCGAGAGCCAGCAGAGCACCGTCAGCGAGGAGGAAAACAAGCTGCGCAAGCTGCTCAACATGTCGGTGAACGAGATCGAGCTGTCGGTGCGCGCCGCCAACTGCCTCAACAACGCCAACATCACGACGGTCGGCGAGCTGGCGATGAAGACCGAACAGGAGATGCTCAAGTACCGCAATTTCGGCAAGAAATCGCTCAACGAGATCAAGGAGAAGCTCGAGGCGCTGGGTCTCTCGCTCGGCATGAAATTCGACGAGCGCCTGCTCGACGCCAAAAAGGAAGTCTGAGCCGCGCTGCGCGCGAACGTGACAAGGTTCGAGTAACAAGATTCAACACCCGACGCCGGTATCGCACGACAAGTCTTGGTACTTGCGCCCTGGTACTTGGCTCCTCCTCTCTCCCATGCGTCATCTCAAACACCGCCGTTCCCTCGGGGTCACCCGTGAGCACCGTGCCGCCATGCTCTCCAATCTGGCGGCCTCCCTCATCCGCCACGGCCGGATCCAGACCACGCTCACCAAGGCCCGCGCCCTGCGGCCTTTCGTCGAGAAGGTCATCACCAAGGCGAAGAAAGCGGCCGCCGCGGCCGAGAAAAAGGATGCGATCCACCTGCGCCGCCACGCCCTGCGACGCGTGCGGGACGAGGACGCGATCACGCTCCTGTTTAATGAAAAGGCCGCGCAGTTCGCGCAGCGGGCGGGCGGATACACCCGCATCTACAAGCTGGCCCCCCGCCGTCCCAGCGATGCGGCCG
>JBJKRV010000107.1:0-5224 GCA_046704465.1 Opitutaceae bacterium
TGCGCGCCGAAATAATCCCGCTGGGCCTGGATCAGGTTCGCGGGCAGCCAGGCGCTCCGGTAGGCGTCGAGGTAGGCCAGCGCGCTCATGAGTCCCGGCACGGGCACGCCCGCCGCGGCCGCCGCCGTGACCACCGCGCGCAGAGACGCTTCCCGGGCCGTCACCCGCTGCGCCATCTCGGAATCGAGCAGCAGGTTGGGCAGACCGGGCCGGCTTCGGAAGGCGGCCCGCAGGTCCTCCAGCAGCGCGGCGCGGATGATACATCCTCCCCGCCAGATGCGGGCCACGGCCTCGAGGTCGAGCCGGTAGCCGAACCGTTCCGAGGCCGCCGCCAGGACGGCCATGCCCTGCGCGTAGGTCATCAAGACGGCCGCTTCGACCGCCCCGCGCAGCTCCTCGATGAAACGCCCGCGTTCCGCCCGCAGCCGGCGCTCCGGAGCGGTCGGCCCGGCCGCCGCCCGCGTGCGCTCGTCTTCGAGCATCGACAGGTTGCGCATCGCCACCGCCACGTCGATCGTCGGCACCGGCACATGCAGCTCCATCGCGCTCTGCGACGTCCACATGCCCGTGCCCTTCTGCCGCGCAACGTCGAGGATCTCGTCGATCAAACGCTTTCCCGTGCGCTCGTCCGTCTTCCGAAAAATGTGGCTCGTGATCTCCACGAGGTAGGAATTCAGCGCGCCCTCGTTCCATGCCGCGTAGACGTCGTGCAGTTCGTCGTCGTTCAGCCCCAACCCGCGCTTCAGCAGGTCGTAGGTCTCCGCCAGGAGTTGCATGATCCCGTACTCGATTCCGTTGTGGACCATCTTCACGAAATGCCCCGCGGAACCGGGCCCGAGCCAGGTCGTGCAGGGCTCGCCGCCGACCTTGGCGGCGGCCGCTTCGAGGATCGCGCGCACGCGCTCGTAGGCGGGTTGCGGCCCGCCGGGCATGATGCTCGGGCCGTGCCGCGCGCCCTCCTCGCCGCCCGACACGCCGACGCCGAGGTAGGCGATGTTCCGCCGGGCCAGCCGGCGCGCCCGCAGATCCGTGTCCTTGAAATACGAGTTGCCGCCGTCGACCACCACGTCGCCGGGCTCGAGCTGCTCCTCCAGTTCCGCGATGACCGCATCCACCGGTGCGCCGGCAGGCACGAGCATCATCACCGCGCGCGGCCGCCGCAGCGCGGCCAGGAACTTCCCGGGCTCCGTGAAGGCGCGCACGTCACGACCATCCGCGCTGCGCCCGAGCGCCTCCGTTTTTGCCGGATCCTTGTCGAGTCCCGCCACGGACTGGCCGTGGTCGGCCATGTTGAGCAGCAGGTTGCGCCCCATGACGCCCAGGCCGATCATGCCGATGTCGGACTGCGAAGGTCGGTTTGCCATGATAGTCTCTCCAGCGGTTCCCATTCTCACGGCAATCTGCCTCACCTGCGCGGCTCCCGCAACCGGTCGCGGGAAAAACGGGCGCGCCCGGCAGCATGGCGGACTCGAAATCGCCGGATGGCCGGGCGGCAAATGCGAAACGAAGAAGTCGACGCGCCGTCCGGGCAGATGCGTGCAGGGTGTCCTTGCGCGACCGGTGCGCGCGGACCACGAGTCGCATTTCATTGTCGGGGCGGACGGCGGCCCCGCAGGTCTCCCCCGAGGATCGTTGGCGGCCAGATCGAGAAATCCCGGTGACCGCCGCGCCGAAGTCACGCCCGCCCGAGCGCCGGCGCCGGCTCCGTCGCCTCCTCCGCACTGCCGTCAGCGGAGACATTCGCCACGAGAAAATCCAGGTCGTGTCGCTGGGTGAATTGCGAGAATTCCCGGATCACACCCGGCGCCGCCCCACCGTCATGCACCGCGTCTGCAACCAATGCCAGTGCGGCGTCCTCCACCCCCCGGGATTCCGCCCAGTCTTTCAGCCAGTCGTCCAACCAGCCCGGCCGCGTCGCCGGGTCGCGCAGTGCCAGCACGACCAGATCTGCCGTGGCGGCCTCCGATACGGCCGTGTTCGCCGACAGCGGCAGGCTCACAAAATCCAGTCGCCAGGGTCTCACGCTCCATTGTCCGAGCGCGCCGGCCCGGGCGGCCGTCCGCGCCAGCATCGCATTGGCCCTCACCGCAACGTTGAGGTGATCGTAGATGATTACGACGTTCATGATGCTTCCTTGATTTTCGCTCCTCGTCGATGCCACCGTCTTTCCGCCCGGCGATCCGCTTCCTTCCCGCCGCGTCCGCGCCCGGCACTCAGGCCGGCGGCGAGGACCCTCGGCGGATCGCTCCGGCTGTGGGGGGGGATTAACCCCGCCCCCCGACCGCGTCGCCATCGTCGCTCAGCCCACCTCGCGCACCGCGTTCTGCCCGCCAAACGGGTTCGGCACGAACATCGTGCACTCCGGATCGTCCCGCCAGTCGCCGTCGACGACGAACCGGTAGTGGTGCCGGCCGGGCGGCAGGTCGACCGTCGTCTGCCACAATCCGCCTGCCCGCTTGCTCATCGGCACCGGGCGCTCCTGCCAGCCGGTGAAGTCGCCGGCGAGCAGCACCACGGCCGCTTCGGGCGCGGTGAACGAAAAGGTCTGCCGTTGATCGTGAGTTGCTTTCTTGAGTGCCATGGGATTTCCCTCGTTTTTTTGGTTGGGTGGTCGCGCCACCGTTGCGTGTTCCCGGGCTCTCACAGCCAGCCGTGGGCCCGCAGGCCCTCGGCGATGCCGGCCGCGTAGGGAGCCCGGGCATGATAGACATGGGGCGCCTGGAATTGTTGCAGCTCCTCCGCGGCGTTGCCCACCGCAATGGAGCGGACCCCGAGTTCCGGTCGCATCATGTCGAGATCGTTGCCGGTGTCGCCGCAGGTGATCACGTTCTCCGGCGCCACACCCAGCGTGCGGGCCAGATGCGCCACCGCCTCCCCTTTGCCGGAGCGGACGGGCAGCAGGTCGAGAAACCGGCCCGCGGAGTACACCACCTTCGCGCGCAGGCTCCGGCGGTCGAGCTGCTCGCGGATCTCCGCCAGGCGCGCCGGCGCGTTCCGGTCCAGAAAATAGCTGCTCTGGAATCGCGACTGCCACTCCGCCGCCTGCGGCGCCGCCTCCGGAATGGCATGGAGGATTTCCTCCACCGCGTCCTTGTCCCACCCCTCCCGGATGATCTCGTGCCAGCCGGCGTCGAGCCGGTAGTCGCCGTCCGTCCACTGGTAGATGTCGGTGCCCACCATGCACACGCAGGCCGCCGCCCGCCGGCGCAGCTGTTTCTCGGCGTAGAAGTCGCGAATCGACTGCAGGTGCCGGCCGGTCGAAAAGGCGAGGACGATGCCGCGGGCGTCGAGTTCGTCCCACAGCATCCTCATCGCGGCATCGTCGCCGATGAAGGTGCCGTCGAGATCGGAGGCCAGCAGTCGGGTCGGGTTGGACATCAGGGTTTCGACTCGGAGGTTTCAGCTTCCCTCACGCCGGCCGGCGCGAGGCGCAGCACCGGCTCGCCGCGCAGGGCATGGTGCCCGATGACGGCGGCGGCCGCACTCCACCCCTGGCGGGTGGTGCCGCCGGCGGTCCATTTGCGCCCGTGAACAAATTCCGGAAACGACCATGCCGCCCCCTCCATCGGCAGGGCGTTGGCCCAATGGATGCCGTCGAGAAAGTCGCGGGCTCGTTCGGTGCGGCCGCGCCCGGCCAGGTCGGCCACGTAGAACCCCGTGATCATGGGCCACAGGCCGCCATTCTGGTATTCATACGGTTCGTTGCGGAAGGTGTTCGAGTAGTTCACCTGCAGGTGCTCCCAGGCCTCGTCCAGCGGCTTGATCACCGGGCGAAACGCCGGCAGCAGCGCGGGACCGTCGCGCACCATTTGTTCGATGGCGTGGTCCACGTGCCGGCGGCGATCGTCAGTGGCGACGCCCAGCAGCGAGACCAGCACGTTGGCGAACGCGTCGAAGCGAAAACCGTAGCCGTGCGGGGAAAAGAACGGCGCCCAGTATTCGCAGCGGCCGTGCGGGGCGTCGCGTCCCTTTTGGAAGAGGGTCTCGTGGTAGACCTCGGCCGGCTCGCCGTCGATGTCGCAGAACCAGTAGTTCGCTGCGATCAGGCGGTGCAGCCGTTGCACCCGCTCACCCAGCGTGTCGCCCGCTCCGCCGCCGGTGCGCCAGCCGATCGCCGCCAGGGTGCGCTGGGCCTGGAGGTAGAGCAGCTGGTCGTAGAGCACGTAGCCGCTCTCGATGTACTCGTCCGCCCAGTCGCCGGCCGGCGGCACGAACAGCAGGCCGCGGTTGTTGAACTCCCAGGCGCGCAGCAGGAAGAAGACGCGGTCGAGCGCAGGCCGGAGCGTGTCCAGCCACCGGTCATCCCCGGTGGCGCGCCAATATTCGCCGCAGCCGATCACAAACCAGAGGTCGGCATCCACACGTCCGGTGGTGCCGCCGTAGCTGACGCGGCCGGAGGTGCCGTCGACGTTGCTGGGTACCTCGCCTTGCGGGCCCTGGTGCGCGGCGAGGAATTCCAGCGTGCGCCCGAAGGTGTGCCGGAGCCCGTCGTCGCCGGTCAGGAGGGCCGCCAGCCCGATGATCGCGCCGTCGCGGGCCCAGACCCGGCGGTAGTTGGCGGTCCGGGTCGGCGCGGCGAGGAATCCGTCAACCGAGCTGCACTCGCGCAGGAGTTGCACGGCCTGCCGGTACCCCTCGGCCGCGTCCACTTTCCCGCCCTGAAACGGAATCGGGGGAATGGATGGTTGCGTCCAGCTTGTGCTCATCTTCGGGGGCCGGCCGCGCTCCCTGGTGCGGATATTCCGACGCCATGAAGCGAACCGTGTTTTCATGATAGCCCGCCGCCCGGACTCCTGCAACCCCGACCGCCGCGGAAGTCCGAAATTCAGGCGTGAATTCACCGCGCGAGCCTTTGCGGTCGGCGGCGGCCGAACGGCGGATTTGCAAAAGCCTTGGGGATCGCGCATCCTGAAACGGTTATGTGTGCGTCGCGTGCAGGCAGCCCGCCGGCCGCCCGTCCGGTTTTCCGGACCCGGTCGCGGCGATGGCAACCGCGCGCCGCCGGGACGGAAGGTGGATGGCGGCAGCAGGGTCCCGGCCGGAGAGCCCGGCGCGAAGGCCGAAACCCCCGGTTTGCGGAATCGAACGGTTTCCACTCATGAATGACGACGAGCAATCGAAGGCGGCCCCGACCCCACCGGCCGAAAAAGAGAATCTCGACGCGCTGCTGGCAAAACTGAACGCCACCCGCGACGGCCTGGCCAGCGACGAGGCCCGGCGGCGG
>JBJKRV010000108.1:0-3645 GCA_046704465.1 Opitutaceae bacterium
CCCGGGGCGCATGCGCCGCAGCATGTCGCGGGGGATCAGTTTCGGCGCCCGCGCGCCCGGCACCAGAACAGCGCCGATGAGCAGGTCGACCGACGGCAGCTGCTCGAGCAGCTGGGCCTCGCTCGAATAGAGCGTGTGGGCCGTGTGGAGCGTGATGTCGAGGAAGCGCATCCGTTCGAGGTCGACCTCGAGAATCGTCACGTCCGCCCCGAGGCCGGTGGCCATGCGGGCCGCGTTGATGCCGGACACGCCGCCCCCGAGAACGATCACGCGGCCGGGGAGCACCCCGGGCACGCCCCCGAGCAGCGTGCCGCTGCCGCCGTGGTGCTTGGCCAGAAAGTAGCCGCCGACGAGGATCGACATCCGGCCCGCGATCTCGCTCATCGGCTCGAGCAACGGCAGGCGCCGGTGCTCCTCGATGGTTTCGTACGCGATGGCGGTGACCCCGGAGCGCAGGAGCGCGTCGGTCTGCGGCCGGTCGGCCGCGAGATGCAGGTAGGTGAACAGGATCTGCCCGGGCCGCAGCAGGCGGCATTCGGAAGCCTGGGGCTCCTTGACCTTGATGATCAGGCCGCACTGCTCGAAGACCGCCTGATGCGAGTCGACGAGCCGGGCTCCCGCCTGCTCGTAATCGGCGTCCGGATAGCCGGACCCGGCGCCGGCGCCGCGTTCCACGACGACCGTGTGGCCCCGCTTCGCGAGCTGGTACGCCGCGGAAGGGAGGAGCGCCACACGGTGTTCCTGGGGTTTGATCTCCTTGGGCAGTCCGATATTCATGGCCGCAGTGTAGGGGCTCGCCGGCCGTAGGAAACAGGAATCGGGACGGCGCGGCGCGGCGGCGCACGGAATGGTCCGGACGGCGGCCAGGCACGTCCGGACCGGGTTGGCGGCCCGGGGGGCCGGTCAGGCTTTTCCGAGCGACCGGTTCAGGGCGCTGATGAGGGCCTTGATGGACGCGAGCTCGATGTTGGTGTCGATGCCCGCCCCGAAGTGGGTGTGGCCCCGGTCCGTCTTGATCTGGATGTAGGAGACCGCGCGGGCCTCCGCGCCCTTGCCGAGCGAGTGCTCGGAGTATGTGAGCAGCTCGAAGGGCGGCAGCCCGGCACCGGCGACGCCGTTGACGAAGGCGTCGATCGGGCCGTTGCCGGCGCCGGTGAACTTGTGGGCGCGGTCGCCGTGCCGGACGGTCGCCTCGCACTTGACCTGGCTGTCGCGTTCGGTGGTGCGGAAATGCTCCAGTTTGAGCGGACGCTCGCGGTTGATGTATTCGCGGAAGAACGCGTCGCGCACCTCGGCCGGGGTGATCTCGGCCTTGCGTTCGTCCGCCAGATCGTTGATGACGCGCCCGAACTCCTTGTGCATCGCCTTGGGCAGTTCGAAGCCGAACTCCTTTTCCATGATGTAGGCGACGCCGCCCTTGCCGGACTGGCTGTTGATGCGGATGATCGCCCGGTAGGTGCGGCCGATGTCGGCGGGGTCGATGGGGATGTAGAGCACGTCCCAGGGCTGGCCGGGACGCTGCGCGCCCCAGGATTTCTTGATCGCGTCCTGGTGGGAGCCGCTGAAGGCCGTGAAGACGAGTTCGCCGGCATACGGCTGGCGGGCGGGCACCTCCATGCGGGTGCAGCGCTCGTAAACCTCCCGGATGGCGTTGATGTTGCCGAAATCGAGCCCGGGGTGAATCCCGTGGGTGTAGAGATTCATGGCGACCGTGACGATGTCGACGTTGCCCGTGCGCTCGCCGTTCCCGAAGAGGGTGCCCTCGACGCGGTCGGCGCCCGCCAGCAGGCCGAGTTCGGTGGCCGCCACGCCCGTTCCCCGGTCGTTGTGCGTGTGGAGGGACACAATCGTGCGGTCGCGCCGGGTCAAATGGGAGCACATCCACTCGATCTGGTCGGCATGGATGTTGGGCGTGGCATACTCGACGGTGGCGGGAAGATTGAGGATGATCGGGTCGCCGGCCGTCGGCTGCCAGACGTCGGTCACGGCCTCGCAGATCTCCAGGGCGAAATCCAGCTCCGTGCTGGTGAAGCTTTCGGGCGAATATTCGAGGCGCAGGTTCATGCCGGCCCCGACCAGCGGCCGGGTGAGGCGCTTCATCAGGTCGACCGCATCCGTGGCGATCTTGACGATGGCCGGCTTTTCCGCCCCGAAAACGTACCGCCGCTGTGCGGGCGAGGTTGAGTTGTAAAGATGGAAGATGACGTTCCTGGCCCCCTGGATCGATTCGACCGTGCGGGAGATGAGGTCCTCCCGGCACTGGCAGAGCACCTGGATGGCCACATCGTCGGGTATCCGTCCTTCGTCGATCAGGCGGCGGATAAAATCGAATTCGATCTGGGAGGCGGACGGAAAGCCGACCTCGATTTCCTTGAAACCGGTCCGAGCCAGCAGGTCAAAGAACTCGAGCTTCTCCTCGACGTCCATCGGCACCGCCAGGGCCTGGTTGCCGTCGCGGAGATCGACGCTGCACCAGATCGGCGCGCGGGTCAGCGTGCGATCCGGCCACTGTCGGTTGGGCAGGGTCACCGGCGGAAAAGGCCGGTATTTGGTAATCGGTTTTGATTGCATGGCACTGGGCAACAACAAATTAGATTAGATACGTAAAGGGAGGCGAAGAGATCGAGACGCAGCCGATCGGACCGGCGCGGAGAAGGGGTGAAAGGACTGACGCACGACCGGCTGCCACGCAGCTCTCCCAAGGGTCGTGCGCCTAGATAAGTCGCAGCACCTGCAACAAATGTCTCATTTCGCAGGTAGCTGATAGGCGAAGCGGGCCCGGTGTGTCAAGTGACGGTTGCCGGGAGCATCGGTTGAAATTTGCCTTGGGCGGAACGCGCGTCCGTATAAAAAAGACGGCCATGCGGCCGGATCCAGAAGTAACTGACCTCACGGTGGAACCGTCTCCATCACCGTGCATGATGCCGGGAACCATCGCCCATGGCTGACGAAGCGTTCGATGTTGCAGGCTGCCTCGAACGGGTGCGGCAGCATGACCAGATTGCGGCCCGCGAGCTGGTCGAGCACCTGTATCCACTGGTCATTCGGATCGTCCGGTCGCACCTCCCGAGGCGGGTGGCGGAGGAGGACCTAGCCCAGGACATTTTCCTCAAGATGTTCAGCCGGCTCGAACAGTACAAGGGAGCAGTGGCCTTCACCCACTGGGTGTCGCGGATCGCAGTGACGACCTGCATCGACCAGTTGCGGGCACAAAAGCGGCGCCCTGAGTTTCGCTGGGCGGACCTCTCGGAAAAGGAGGCCGAGGTGCTGGACTCGGTGCTGACCAGCGAGGGGCAGGTCGCGGTGAACGACGGGCTGGCCGCCAAGGAACTCGTCTACAAGCTGCTGGGCCAGCTCAAGCCGGAGGACCGGCTCGTCCTGCAGCTGCTGGACCTGGAACAGCGCAGCGTGGCCGAGATCAGCCAGATGACCGGCTGGAACACGTCCCTCGTCAAGGTCCGGGCTTTCCGCGCAAGAGGGAAATTGAAAAAACTTTTTGAGGAGTTACAACGAAAGGAGCGGACATGAAAGACTTCGATCTCAGATGGCAGCGTTTGGTCGCCGCGGCCCGCCAGGGGCCCGCGGCGGAACCCGCCGTGGCGCCGTACGGCTTCGCCACGCGCGTCGCCTCGCTCGCCTTGGGAG
>JBJKRV010000109.1:0-2822 GCA_046704465.1 Opitutaceae bacterium
GAGCTGGGGCGTGCCCTGGCCCGAAGGCACGGTCCAGCCTGGCACCGCCTTCCACCTGGCCGACGGCGGCCAGGGCGTGCCGCTGCAAACCTGGCCCATGGCCTACTGGCCGGATGGTTCGCTGAAATGGATCGGCTGCGCCGCGGTCGTTCCCGGCGGCCTTTCCGGCGATTTGACCCTCGCCCCCGGGGCTGCGCCCGCGCCGATCCCCGGCGCCGAGGTACGCGTCGTCCGGGACGGCCGGATGGTCACGGTCGACACCGGCGCGCTCACTTGTGTCATCTACTCGGACACCCCCGATCTGATCGCCTCGCTGAAAGTCGGCGACCGCGAGGTGGCCCGCTCCGGCCGGCTGGTCGGCATTCTTCAACAGGGACCGACCACCTATCCGCAGGACACGCCGCCGCGCGTCACGTTCGAGAGCCGCGTCCGGAAGGTCACCGTCGAGCAGTCGGGCCCGGTGCGGGCGGTGGTCAGGATCGAGGGCGTGCAACGCCTGCCGTCCGGCCGCGAATGGTTGCCGTTCACGGTCCGGCTCTACTTCTATGCCGGCGACACGGCGGTGCGGATCGTCCACACCTTCGTCTTCGACGGCGACCAGGACCACGACTTCATCCGCGGCCTGGGCATCGCCTTCACCGTGCCGCTGCGCGACCCGGTCTACGACCGCACCGTGCGCTTCGTCGGCGCGGACGGCGGCCTGTGGTCCGAGCCGCTCCAGCCGGGCGGCGGCAATGCCGCCCAGGAGGAGGCCAAGCCATTTCAACCCGGCCGGCTATTCGAGCAGAACGCGGTCTGGAACGACTTCAAACTCGACCAGCTCAGCCCCGACGGGTTCACGATCGTCAAGCGCACCAACCCCGAGAGCACCTGGCTGCACTCCGACGCCGGCACCCGCGCGGCCGGCTACGCCTTCGTCGGCGACCTGACCGGCGGCCTCGGCGTCAGTGTGAAGAATTTCTGGCAGTCGTACCCCGGCGAGCTCGAGGTGCGCCACGCCGCCGCGCCCGCGGCCGAGCTGATCGCCTGGCTCTGGGCGCCCGACGGGCCGGAGATGGACCTGCGACACTACGACACCACGGCCCACGGCCTCATCGCCTCCTACGAGGACGTGCAACCGGGCTTCAGCACCGCCTACGGCGTCGCGCGGACCAGCGAGCTGACGTTGTACCCCGTGGCCGCCACGCCGGCGCGGGCCGTCTCGGTCGCGCAGGCCGGGGCGGGCGAAAAACGCGCCCTGCTCGTGGCCACCCCGGAGTATATTCACTCCTGCGGCGTGTTTGGCGTGTGGAGCCTCGTCGACCGCTCCACGCCGTTCAAGCGGGCGGTCGAGGACGGACTTGATTCCGTGCTGTCCTATTACGAGCACCAGGTGAACGAGCGCAACTGGTACGGTTTCTGGGTCTACGGCGATTTCATGCACTCCTACTCGGCGCCGCGGCACAAGTGGCACTACGACTGGGGAGGGCACGCGTGGGACAACACCGAACTCGGCGCGCCGCTGTGGCTCTGGTACAGCTTCCTGCGCACCGGCCGCGCCGATCTCTTCCGCCTGGCCGAGGCGCACACGCGCAACACCAGCGAGACCGACGTCTACCACCTCGGCCCGATGGCGGGCCTCGGCTCGCGCCACAACGTGGTGAAGTGGGGCGACGGCGCCAAGGAGGTGCGCATCAGCCAGTGCGCCCACTGGCGGATCTTCTACTATCTCACCACCGACGAGCGCACGGGGGATATCATGGACCAGGTCGCGCATGAGGCCGACGTGGCCATCACCAAGTACGACCCGATGCGCGAGGCGGCGCCGCCGGTGCCGGGCGAGCCCGATGTCGGCCCGCAGATCCGCATCGGCCCCGACTGGTTCGCCCTCGCCGGCAACTGGATGACCGAGTGGGAGCGCACGGGCAACCCGTACTGGCGCGACCGCATTCTGGCCGGCGTCGACTCCATCATGAAGATGCCGTACTGGCTGGAGACGGGCACCCTGCACGGGCTGAATCCCGACCTGCCCGGCGGCGGGATCGGCGTGCTCCGCGGCGGCGGCGCGCAGCTCGTGGGCTTCGACCTGAAGACGGGCCGGCTCACGCCCGTGCGCGATCCCGTCACCAAGGGACAGGTGCCGGTGAGCTACAATCTCGCGACCATCCAGGGCGGCGGCGAGGTGATGTTCGAACTCGTGCCCCTGCTCGGGCGGAAGGACTTCGCCCAGGCCTGGCTGCAGTATTGCCGCATCGGGGCGGCGCCGGCGGCGATCCTGACCAGGGACCGGACCACCGGCACCGAGGGCGCCGACGCGGAGTACGTCATCCGCGGCCAGAGCGGCCCGCGCCTGGCGGCCTATGCCTACGCCCACACCGGCGACAAGGCCTTTGCCGCGAAGGCGATTGAGATGGTGCTGCGCGAGGGCGGCGGGATCGCCCGCCCGAAGACGTTGCGCGGACCCGACACGCTCAACGTCGTCGAGGAAGATCCCACCGTCATGACCAACGAGGCGTCCCAGACCGGGCTGTCGACGATCGAGATCCTGGAACTCTGCAAGGACGCCCTGCCCCACGACGCACCGAAGCACATCGGCCGCCTCCCGGGTCAGTGGCGGAGCCGTCGCCCGCCGCCCAAGGGCGGCGCGGCGGCCGAGCGGCCGGCATCGCAGCAGTGACCACAGTCCGTCCGGAGGGGCGCAGGCTTGCTGCGCCCTTCTTGGAAATTAGGAAAACCCGCGCGCAACGCCACGCGCTCCTTTGGGTCCGTTGCGGGGCACTTTCCACCTCTGGGAAAGGCAGCTGCGCTTTTCGTGCCGGCACCCCAACCAGGTAAAGCAGGAT
>JBJKRV010000110.1:0-4798 GCA_046704465.1 Opitutaceae bacterium
GTACACCACCATGCCGAGCAGGAACCAGATGATGAGCCGTTCCCAGGTCGGCCAGGGCAGCGCGGCCATCAGCACGAGGGACGACAGCGCACCGGCCGGCCCGACGAACCAGACGGCTGGCGCCCGAAAGGCCCGCTGATGGTGGGGTTCACGAAGCCGCAGGACCAGCACGCTGCTGCACACGATCACAAAGGCCAGCAGGGTGCCGATCGAGCAGAGGCTTCCGGCCTCGCGCACGGGCAGCAATGCGGAAAAGAAGGCCACTCCGATGCCGGTGATGATCGAGACAATCCAGGGCGTTTTGAACCGGGGATGCACCCGGTTCACAAAGGGCGGCAGGAGACCGTCGCGGGACATGCTGTAGAAGACGCGCGACTGGCCCAGCAGCATCACCAGGATGACCGATGAAAGGCCGGCGATCGCGCCGAGCTTGATCGCCATGGATCCCAGGCTCACGCCCCCGACCGCGAGGCCGGTGAAGGCATGATCGGCCGCCTTTGCGATCGGATCGGGCACGTCGAGTTCGGTGTACGGCATCACTCCGGTGGCGATGGCCGAAACCACCAGGTAGAGGACCGTGCAGACGAGAAGCGACGCGATGATGCCGATCGGCATGTCACGTTGGGGATTCCTGGCCTCCTGCGCCGCCGTGCTCACGGCGTCGAACCCGATGTACGCGAAGAACACGACCCCCGCACCAGCCATGATGCCGCTCCACCCGAAATGACCGAAGGAGCCGGTATTCCGCGGAATGAACGGATGCCAGTTGGCCGGGTTGATGGCATGAAAAGCCCCGACAATGAACAGCAGCACGACCGCCAGCTTCACGGCCACGATGATGTTGTTGAATGTGGCCGACTCCTTGATGCCGACGACCAACAGGGCGGTGACCACGAAAACGATGAACACGGCCGGCAAATTCAAGATGGCCGTGACATGGGGAAGCGAGGCCGGGTCGGCGCCGGCGGCGGAGATCGCCCGCCAGAGTCCGGCCCCGGCGGACTGCCACCCCGGCGCGATCCGCAACGTCGCCGCGAGTGCCGCCGGGATCTGGATCAGCTGGGTACCGCGGGCGGCCGACCACTCCGGGGGAATCGTCAGTCCCACGCTGTCAAAAAACGAAACGACGTACCCGGACCAGCCGATCGCCACGGTGGTGGCGCCGACCGCATACTCGAGGATCAAATCCCAGCCGATGATCCAGGCAAAGATCTCACCAAGGGTCGCGTAAGCGTAGGTGTAAGCGCTGCCGGCCACCGGCACCAGCGACGCAAATTCGCTGTAGCAGAGCGCGGCGAAGACGGAGGCCACGCCGGCGAGGGCGAAGGACAAGACCACGGCCGGTCCCGCATTCTGGGCGGCCACTGTGCCGGTCAGGACAAAGATGCCCGTGCCGACGATCGCGCCGACTCCCAAGGCTGTGAGGTTGAGCGGTCCCAAGGCCCGCCGAAGACGATCGTCGCGACGTGCCTCCGCTTGAAGGTCGGCGACGGTATGCCGCCGGAACAGCCATTTCATGTTAGTGCGAGCCCGGACAGCCTGTTGCCTGCGGCCCCCCGGGGCAGCCATCGATCTCAGGCGGCCGGGCTGGCGGCAAGGACTTTTTCAATGGTCCGACCTCCACGCCCGACCGCTGCATCCCGGCCTGGATTCAAGCGGCGGCCAGCCGGTGGTAATCGTGGCGGAGCGCCCATTCCGCGAACTCACGAATCTCCTCCAGGCACCGGTGGACGGCCTGCATGCTCACCGGGCTTGGCGAGCGCCTCACCCCGGCGGCGGCTTGCTCGTCGCGCACCGGACTGGTTGTGCAGGCTGCGATGCGCTCTTCCGTCACCGTGCCGACACGCCGCAACAGCTCGTCGGCGGCAAATTCGTACCGCCCGTTCGACGGCTGATACCCCAGCAGATCCCGCAGCACCACGAAGCCGCGCGTCCGGCTCATGTTGACCTCGGGCGGCTGCAATGCCGCGGTCGGATTGTCGACGATCGGTATTCGGAGCACGACCGACCCCGGGTCGTTCAAATCCTTTTCATGCACAATGGCGCCCGTCTTGATCTGCAGCAGCGTCAACTCCTCGACGATCGCCTTCTCCAGCGACCCGGCGCAGCCGGCGAGCAACGGGGGCACATGGAAAAAGATCGCGCCGGTCGGCTGCAGCGGATCACACGCATTGTCGAAGCTGAAGAAGTTCATGAAGTCGTGCTCCCACTTCGTGCCGCTCGCGGCCAGACGCGGCGCGAGCATCCGGTCCGTGAGATAGTCACATAGATCCATGATGCATCGCGTGTGCAGCGGATTCCTCTGTTCCAACAGGATGAAGCTGAGTTTTCGGTTCATGGGCTGGAGCCGGATGATCCCGCCGGCGGCCCACGAACGCCAGTCTTCTGGCAATCCCGGCCTCAATCGTGCCGAAAACTTATGCTGACAATCAGGCCGCCGCGCCGGCCCGGACGGACCAGCGCGGTCTCGCCCTGATCGCGCCCGGCCCCCGAGGCGGCCGGGCGCCCCGCGTCGTCCCGAAGCCAGGTCACCCGTCGGCCTGGGCCGACTTCTGTCTCGCCAGTTGTTCGAAAATGAACGTGTGCGCTTGATCCGCGACCTTGGCCACGAGCGGCAGGTCGTCCCGGCCGAAGCTGTCGGAGTCGTGGAAATTCTTCGCTTCGTCCATATAGGTGCGCGCGAACGTCACGTTATAGAAGGTCTGCTTGTCGGTCTCGTTGGCCCACACCGCCGCCTTGATGCGGCCAAGCCGGATGGTTTTGACCGGAGCCTTCGCGCTGCCGGAGGAGTTCCGCGGGGGTGGAGCTGAGGGGGCGTTCTTCCAGGGCATGGGAATCCTTTCGCTGGGGGATGAATCGAGCTTCGCAGCATGGCGCTGCCTCGCCCCATCCCTCTGCACGTCCGCCCTCAAGTCAACGCCAAATTTCCAGTTTCGCGAAATTCATTGCGGTGAGATTCAAGGCTTGATCTCCGTCATCTTCCGCCGTCAGCGGTCCGGCAGCGTCGACCCGGCGGCTTCCGCCACCGCGGTTACCACGTCAACAGTCCGCCGGCATGGGTGAACCCGGCGCCGACCGCGCAAAAAATGATCCTGTCGCCGGCCCGGAAGATCCCCTCCTCCGCCGCCCACCCGAGGGCCATCGAAACCGATGCCGCCGAGGTGTTCCCGTACTTGCCGATGGTGACGACGAATTTCTCGAACGGAATGCCGACCCGTTTGCTCACCGCCCGCAGAATGCGCTCATTGGCCTGATGGGGCACGATCCACTGCACCTCGTCGGGCCGGAGGCGGTGCCGTTTCAGCGTATTCTCAATGATGTCGGCGAAGGCGATCACCGCGTGCTTGAACACCACCGCCCCGTCCATCTGGAGGTAGAAGTGATGCAGGTCGTCTCCGTTCGCCATCGGCATCGGACGCATGGCCCCTCCGCCCGTACGCTGGATGGCCGAATAATGCGCGGCGTCCCCTGAAAGGTGCATTTGGTTGAGCCGATGCCCGCCCGGGGCGGCCGTGAGCACCGCCGCGCCAGCTCCATCCCCAAACAGGAACGCCGTGTTCTGATCTTTCGGATTGGTGACCCGGGAAAGGAGTTCCGCCGTCACCACCAGCAATTGCCGGGCGCTGCCCGACCGGATCAGCGAACGGCCGACCTCCAGTGCATACAGCCAGCCGGCACAGGCCGCATTCAGATCGAACGCGAGCGCGGTGTTGATCCCCAGTTGCCTCGCCAGCCCGCTGGCGGCGCTTGGCACCGGCTGATCGGGAATGAGCGTGGCCATGATCACGCCGTCGATTTCCGCGACCTTGATGCCGGCCTGCGTGAGGGCGTGCTGAACCGCCGTGGCCGCCAGATCGGTGGCGGTCTCGTCCTCGGCCGCGTAACGACGCTCGCGGATTCCTGTCAGCTTGATGATGTCCGCCTCGGTCATGTGCGGGAATGACTTCAGGATCTCGCTGTTCGGCCGCACCTTTCTCGGCACCGCGTACCCGACGCCGGCGATGCGCACGGTCTCGGCCGCAAACGCCAGGAACCCGCCTCCGGCGGCCGCCGGAGAGGGACCAGCCGCCCGCGTCCCACGCGCGGCCAGATAGGCCGCCACGTCGTCGCCGGAAATCCGCCCGCCCGGGCCGGTCGCGGGGATGTCCGTCAACCCGGCGGGATTCAGTCCCGCTTCCTCCACCAGCTTGAGGGCTCTCGGGGTCCACTGGGGACCCGATTTGGCGGCCGGCGCGGGAACCGGGGCCTGCGGGGCGGGTGCTGCCGGCTTGACCGATTTCGGGCGCTCCGTCCCCAAGTGCTTCACCTCCAAGTGCCGCTGGCTTTCATCCGAGGTCTCGATTCTCAGAAATGGCGCCCCCGACGGCAGGATATCCCCCGCCCGCCCGATAACCTCCACCACCGTGCCGGCACATGGCGCCTCAAAGTCGAACACCGATTTGTCGCTCTCCATTTCTGCGAGCTTCTGACCTTTGGTGACGGCCGCGCCGGTGGAGACAAGGAGGTCGATGACTGTCAGCTCGTGCACCGTGGCCCCCATGGAGGGGACGGGCACGTCAATGAGGAAGGTTTCCATGCGGATCCAGGGTTTGAGCGGCCAGAGATACGCGCCGGGACGGGCGCGGTCAACGCCGCCGTGCGCCCGGGCAATTCAATGTACAGCCCGCCACACGGCGAGGCAACGGTCGATCAGCGCCGCCAGTTCCGCGAGCGGCAGCTGGCTGTCGGCATCCGAAATGGCTTCCTCCGGCTTGGGGTGCGTCTCGAGGAAAAGACCGTCGGCGCCAGCCGCCAGGGC
>JBJKRV010000111.1:0-9387 GCA_046704465.1 Opitutaceae bacterium
TCGACCCCGTCTGGTACGGCACCTACGGCGGTCTCGACGCCGACGAAGGTTCCCGCCGCCTGCTGCACGCCCTCCTGCCGCTGCCGGCCGACCGGGCTTATCAGCGCACCGTCGCCGCCGTCCTGCGCGGCGGCACCCGCCGCGTGCAGGAGGCGGCCCGGGTCCGCTATGCCACCGTGACCGTCCTCGAAACGCCCGAGTACCAGCTCTGCTGAGACCGCACCCGCGCCATGAGAAACCTGCCCAACCTCCTGCCCACGACCCGGCGCGAATTCCTTGGACTCAGCGCCAAGGGCATCGGTCTGCTCGCGTTCACCAACTACGCACCGTCCTTCCTCGTCAGCTCCGCCCGGGCGGATGTGCCCGCGCCTAGCCGCGACCTGCCGGTCCTCGTCATCGTCCAGCTCGCGGGTGGCAATGACGGCCTCAACACCGTCGTGCCCTACGCGGACGACCGCTACTACCGCCTGCGCCCGAGCCTGGCGATTCCCCGGGAGAAGGTCCTGCCGCTCGACCACCTGATGGGCTTCAACCCGGCCTGCGCCGGGCTGCACCGCCTCGCCCGGGAGGGCAAGCTGGCCGTCATCCAGAACGTCGGCTACCCGAACCCCAACCGCAGCCACTTCCGTTCGACCGACATCTGGGTGTCGGCCAGCGACAGCAACGAGTATCTCTACACCGGTTTTGTCGGCCGCTATTTCGACAACTGCTGCCCCGGCGCGCCCGCGCCGGCCTCACCGCCGGGGGTGCACCTGACACGCGAGGTGCCCGAGGTCTTCCTCGCCGAGCGCGACCATGCGACCTTCGGCGTGTCGCCCTTCGCCGGGCGGCGGCAGCGCGGGCAAAACCTGCAGCTCCTCGAACGCCTGCTGGACGACCGGGTGACGGGCGAAAACGCCAACGCCGGCTACCTCCGCCACACGATGATGGACGCGCTCGTCACTGAGCGGAAGGTCCAGGGCCTGCTCGAAACCTACCGTCCCGGCGTCGAGTACCCGCACGATGCGTTTGCCTACGAACTGCGCAACGTCGTGGCGCTCATCGCCGGCGGACTGCCGACGCGGGTCTACTTCGTCTCCCTCGGCAGCTTCGACACGCACGTCAACCAGCTCGGCCGCCAGGACGCGCTGCTGAAGACGCTGGGCGACGGGCTGGCCGCCTTTCAGCGCGACCTCGAGAGCCACGGGCTGGCGGACCAGGTCATCGCGATGACGTTTTCCGAGTTCGGGCGGCGGCCGATGGAGAACGACGGCAAGGGCACCGACCACGGCACGGCGGCGCCGCTGTTCGTCCTGGGCTCGAGGGTCAAGGGCGGGCTCCACGGCGCCGCGCCCGACCTCGACGTGGCGCGGAATCAGGATCTCACCTACAGCGTCGACTTCCGGCAGGTGTACGCCACGGTCATCGACCGGTGGCTGGGCGGGGATTCGAAGGCGGTGCTCGGCCGGGCATTCGAGCCGCTGGCGTTCGTCTGAATGCCCGCCAACGCGGGCTAGGCGATCCCGGACGGCGGCGTTTGATCGCCTTCGTTCCGCCGCGGGAGCTTCAGTTCGACCTCCTTGACCACCCGCACCGGCGGAGGCGGTAGGTTGCGGATGTATCGCGTCTGGCGAGCCCGCTGGATCCGCGGGCGGATGACGATGGCGATCAGCACCAGTGCCAGGACAGCGAGCAGCACGACTGCAGCCATCGGCAAATTGTGCCACAGACGCATAAAATCATCTGAGATAAGACCGTGCACGGATGGTTGGATTCAGTCGCGCTTGGACCGGAAAACAAGCAGCGGGATCGGTGAAGCCGGGGCGGTTGAAGCGATTGACACGTTTCTTAAATCCGCGGCGGCGCCGGGGCGAGGGAAAATGCCCCCAAACGACCACCGCCGCCCGGTGAAGACCGGCGGCGGGGTCTTTTCGTTTCCGGGTCGAGCCCGGGACCACCTACAGGTGGTTATCTTCGTCGGTTGTCCGGCGGAGCGGACATCTGATTGGACTTACATCCAGTTAGATCGGTCATTCGGGCTGCGGGTTCACTATTTTCGTCTGGCGTGTCGAAAAATCGCTGGGGTCCGGCCCGGAATCAGAGGCCTCGAAGTCAGAGGTCAGAAGTCCAAGGACCAGTGACCAAGAACTGATGACCAGGAACCGATTGCCTATCCTGCTCCCGCCGCCTCAGGCGGGTTCGGGCGCGGCGGTGGCGACGCTGGGCTCGAGCTTCCAGCGCGCGCCCTTGGTCAGCCAGCCCCGCAGCAACAGGGCACCCCAGCAACCGATCATGGCGAACGAGCCGAGGATCAGCCACATGGCGGAAGGCGTGTGCCAGTAGGGGAGCAGGTGGTCGATCAGCGCCTGCTTGAGCGACACCGTCGTGCCGTTCACCGACACGGTCTCGGGCGACCACTTCTCCAGCATGTAGCCGGACAGGGCACTGACGACGGTCTTGGCCAGGAACCAGGGAATGAGCGAGAGCCCGAGGTAGGTGCCCTCCTGGCCCTTCGGCGCGATCGCCGCCGTGTATTCATTGAGCTTCGGGGACCACACCACCTCGCCGATCGTGACGAGGATCATGCAGAAGATGGCCATCCAGTAGTGGGCGGACACAATGTCGGTGTGATAGGCCGTCCACGGCAGGGCCATGGGAAACAGGGCCAGCGCCGAGAACATCGCGCCGTACACGAGCATGTTGAAGATGTTGAACTTGTTCGTGATCGGGATGAACAGGATCAGGCCGATGACGATGCCGATGGGATTGATGGCATTGAGCGTGCCGATGGCGGCGTCGGGCCCGATCGTGCGCAGCCAATACTTGGGCATCAGCAGGTACATGTACGCGTAGACGGCGCGGACACCGAGGATGAGTGCGATCAGGACCAGCAGTCGCCAGAAGGCCGGCTCGCGGATGACCGACTTGATGATCTGCAGCGGCGGCTTGCGCTCGACCGCAGCCTCGTGTTTGCCGTCGGCCGGGGCCTCGTCGGCGCCGAGCAGCTGTTCCTCGCGGCGCACCAGGGTCAGGCAGGTGATGTAGCACAGGATCGCGGTCACCACGCCCATGGTGAAGATGTGGACGGTGTCGAGGTGCAGCAGGCGGCGGATGATGTCGATCATGAAGCCTCCGGCGGCGGCCCCCACGTTCATGAAGAGATACCACAGGTTGAATCCGGCGCTGCGGGACCGCCGGGTGGTGAAGCGCTGGCAGGCGGCCTGAAAATTGGTCTGCACGGCGGCCATGAACGGCGCCATGAAAAAGAACAAAACCGCGGCGATGATGCCGCGGTGCGGAAGCCAGGGCAGGAGGGCCACGGCCACCATGCCCGCGCGCAGACCCAGCAGGGCGAGCATCGAGATGTTCATCGACTTCCGGATGCCCAGCCAGTCGGTGTACATCCCGGACACGAACAGCATCAAGGTCGTGGCCGAGGTGAAGATGGTCACCGCCCAGCCGGCCTGCACGTCGCTCAGGCCGAGATCCTGCGAGAGGAAGACCGCGGCGATGGTGAGCATCGCGAAGTAGAAGGTGCAGTCCAGGAAGTTGATGATCTGGATGCCCCAGTATTCGCGTCGCGTCTCGCGGAGCACGCCGAAGTCCTTGAAGTAGCCGATGATCATTTCGCCAGCGGTCCGGCTGGCGGGAGAGGAGTCGCTCATGAGTCTGCCTTGGTTGGGGAAAGCGGGCCGGAAAAGAACACCGGCCGCCCGGGGTGGGGCTGACCGGCAGGGCCCAAGTTTGTGATGGCGCCCACGTTCACCGAATGCCGGGGCAAGTCAATCGCGGGCGAAACCGGCGCCGGCGCCCCGCGCAGCTATAAGGCCCAAGCGGCGGCTCATTCGCCGATCAAATCAAACCGGCCGCGGGCGGGACGGCTTTCATGGCAGCGCGGGCCGCCGGCCCGCCGGGATGATCAGGGCGGACGGGGCCGTCCGCCCTCCCGATCAGGATTGAGCCGTGGACGGGACTGGGAGACGCCCGGAGCGCGTGCCGCTGGCGCCCAAGGCGCCAGTCGATGAAAGGCTCAGAGCGCGCGGGTCGGTTTACCCGCGCCGGCGGAGCGACCGGATCGCCGCACGGCGCTTGTGCCGCACCGGCTTCCGCACATGCTGACGGGTCATGTCCGCCGCCCTGCGCTTCGCCATCTTTCTCGTCGTGGTTCTGACGATCTGGGCTGCCGTGCATGTCTTCGTATTTTGGCCCCTCGCATCGGTGCCATGGATCGCGACCCACGTCCCGCGGCGGATGCTGTTCTGGACGGCCGCGGCGCTGTGGGCGAGCTACCCGGTGGCCCGCAGCCTCAACGCCTGGAAAATGGGCGTGATTGGCGAGCCGCTGGAATGGATCGCGGCCAACTGGATCGGCATGGTCTTCCTGATGTTCGCGGTGCTGCTGGCGGCGGACATCGTGACCCTGGGCGGAGCGCTCGCGCCGCGGCTGGCTCCGGCGATCCGCGGGTGGGCGGCGGCGGGCGGGCTGGCGCTGGCGGCGGTTGCGCTCGTGCAGGGGCTGCGGCCGCCGGTCGTGCGCGAGCACGAGGTGCGACTCGCCGGGCTGCCGCCGGAGCGCGACGGCACCGTGATGGTGGTGGTGTCGGATCTGCATCTCGGCACGCTGATCGGCGGTCGCTGGATGGCGCGGCTCGTCGATCGGGTCGAGGCGCTGAAGCCGGACCTCGTCGTGGTGGCCGGCGACCTGGTCGACGGCGAGGTGGGCCGGCTCGAGTCGCTCCTGCCGGTGCTGAAGACGCTGCGCGCGCCGCTGGGCGTCTGGGCCGTGACGGGCAACCATGAATACTACGCCGGGCTGGACCGCAGCGTGCAGCTGTTGCGCGACGCCGGCTACATCGTGCTCCGCGACGAGTGGCGCGAGGTCGCACCCGGTCTGGTGCTGGCGGGGGTCGACGACCTGACGGCGCGGCGGCAGTACGGCACCCTGGATCGCCCCCTGGAGCGGGCCTTGCGGGACCGGCCGGCCGGCGCGACGGTGCTGCTCTCCCATTCACCGCTACAGGCGGAAACGGCGGCCGCGGCGGGCGCCAGGCTCATGCTCTCGGGCCACACCCACAACGGTCAGATCTGGCCGTTCGGCTATGCGGTCCGGACGACCTACCGGTTGCTGGGCGGCCGCTACGAGGTGGGCGGCATGGTCGCGATCGTGTGCCGCGGCACCGGCACCTGGGGGCCGCGCATGCGGTTGTGGCGCCCGGGAGAAATCCAGAGGATTCGTTTAGGGTGTGAAGGGTAGCGAGTAACGGCCGCCCGCGATTCCACCGCCTTGCGCCCAAGTGGGGCGCGTTGCCCATCCCTCGACTGATCGGCCGTGCCGGCGTCGGCGGCAGCTTGGCGGAAAATCGATTGCGGCGAGGTGCATCGGAGCGGCGAATGCATACGGTGACCGCCGTGCAGACGAACGTATTGGGTGGATCGCTGCGGTGTTGCTGCCGCCGGCCGATGACGGGGTTCTTTCGCGACGGCTACTGCCGGACGGGTCCGGGCGACCTCGGCGTCCACACCGTGTGCGCGCGCATGACGCGCGTGTTCCTCGAGGTCTCGGCGGCCGCGGGCAACGACTTGGTGACGCCCCAGCCCGAATACGGTTTTCCCGGCCTGAAGGAAGGCGACGCGTGGTGCCTGTGCGTGGAACGCTGGGCGGAGGCGCTGGACGCCGGCGTCGCCCCGCCGGTCGTGCTGGAGTCCTGCCACATCTCGGCGCTGGAGTTCGTGGACCTGGAGGACCTGAAGGCGCACGCCATCGCGCCGGGCAAGCGCGGCGGGGAGTAAACGCAACTTCCGCAAAGGCCAATAGATCCAAGCACCCAAAGGCCGGAATGCCCCCGGCCTTTGGCACTGGCCACCCCCGGCCAGGGCCGATGTCCGATTCTCGATCGACGATGGCCGATTTCACGATGGCCGGCCGGATCCTGATCTCGGAAGAACCCGCCCGGAGGTCGGGTTCCACCTCAAAAGCGAACGCCAGGCTTCGGCGTGCGGACGGGTTCGGGTCCACCTCGCGCCATTCGTCGGGCCGGGGCTCATTGCGGGAGCATCGCCGTTCAAGCCTTGCCCTGAATGCGGCCAACCGCAGACTCTCGACCCCATGTCTGTGCCCCGCACCTATCCTCGCCTGGTCCGGCTTGGTCTCGCCCTGATGTTGGCGGGGCCCGCCCTGGCCTCCGTCAAGCAGATGTCGGTCTCCAACCTGCCGCCGCCGCTGAAGGAGAAGATCGCCCCGCTGCCGTTCCCGGCCGCCATCATCGCGACCGTGAACGCCCAGCCCGCCCGGGTGGTCAGCGTGATCTTCGGCAACCCCTGCGCGGAGATCGACAAGCAGGTCAAGCCGCTGCCCCCCGCGTCCCGCCTCATGCTGTTGCGCGGCGCATCGTTCGCCCCCGGCTTTGTCGCCGTCACCGATCAACAGGCGAATTCCACCTGGAGCCAGGAGGAGACTCCGAAGACGAAGGATGCCGCGGCGGCCACGCAGATCGTCAGCGGCTCAAGCCTCTACACCGCGAATCTCAAGGCCGATGTCGCCTACGGCGAGTGCTATGTGGTGTTGCTGAAATTCGACCGCCGCTTTCTCGACGGCACCGCGGCGGCGCCCGAATTCCGGTTTGAGTTCCATGACGTCGGCCCGCTCAAGGCCGGCGTCGCGAAGCCGGTGACGATCCCGATGAACCTGCCGGCCGGCGACTTGCGCAACATCGCCTACGTGCCGCTGGTATTTTGCGGCGGCGTCGAGATCCACACCAACCTCGACAATTTCACCGGCGTGCTGCTCCGCAAGGCGGAGGAGGCGGGGCATGCGCTCCTGGTCAACAACTACGTGGCCCGGAACGTGGGCGCCGACGAGCCGCTGAAGCCGTACGCCATGCCGTCACCGGTTTTCCCGGCCGGTCTCGACACCACCAAGCTGCCGAAGACGATCGACGCGTCCTTCGAGGTCACGGCGGGCGGGGTGGTGCGCAATCCCGTGCTCAAGGAGAAGGTCCCGCCGGCGGCGGCGCAGGCGATCGAGCGGGCGCTGTCGGAGTGGCTGTTTCTGCCGCGGATGAAGGCAGGGCATGCGCTCCAGACGAAGGTCGAGATCCCGATCAACATCGCCGGGGCGACTGGCAAGTAGGCGCCGTTTTCGGCCCGGGCGGCCGGCGGCGCCGGCGCGTGGAGCGGCGGTCGCTTCGCCAGCTTCGGGGCTTCATCCCGGCCGCCGGACGAGTCCCGGTGCCGTCTCGGGCGGCCGTCTTCGACCGTTGTTACTTTCGGCCTATTTACCCGGCTGGTCGGATGGGATACGCTGGGTTTGCTTTGGCGGCCCGTACCGGAGGCTTTGCGTCCGCGTTCGGTCCGCACATCCTTACTACCATGCCCGTACCGAAACTGTCGATCCGCCTGCTGCCCGCGGCCGCAGGATTGTTTTTGGCTGTGGCCGGCATTCCCGGCACCCTGCGCGTGGAGGCCGCCGCCACCGATATCAACGCGAAGCTGCTGCCTGTCGGCACGATGGCTCCGGATTTCACGGCGGACACCGCCGCCGGCAAGCCGGTGAAGCTGTCGGATTTCCGCGGCAAGATCGTCGTCCTCGACTTCGGGGCCACCTGGTGTGTGCCGTGCCAGGAGGCGATGCCGCATCTCGAGAAGGTTTCGCGGAAATATGCGAACCAGAACGTCGTCGTCTACGCCGTCAGCACGGGCGATCGGCGTGCGACCTACGAGGATTGGGTGAAGCACCATCCGCAGTACACCTTCCTCACCGCGCACGATCCGGCCGGCACGAGCCCCGATTGCGCCTCGCGGCGTCTCTACGGCGTGCTGGGCATTCCCCAGCAGTTCATCATCGCTCCGTCCGGGAAGATCGCCGGTCGGATCAGCGGCTTCGGAGGACGCGACGACCATCGCACCGAGGCGATTCTGGCCCGGTTGGGCGTGAAGGTGCCCGCGGCGGTCGTGGCGCAGGGCGACGCGCAGCTGAAGCAGGGCTCCGGCGGGGGAACGACGGTGGCGGCGGGTGGCGCCGCGCCGATGATGGGCTTCGGCGGGATGGCCAAGCCGCACGCGGTGCCGTACTCGAGCTTCGGCAACATGTCGGCGGGCGAAAGCGTGCCGGATTTCAGCGCCACCGGTCCCGACGGCCGGCCGGTGAAGCTGTCGGACTTCAAGGGCAAGACGGTCGTGCTCGCGTTCTGGACCCCGTGGCGCCGGCCGGCGGACTACCTTTATCAGGCCTATCAGCACTATGCCAGCCAGGGGCTGGTCGTGCTTGCCATCGCCTCGGCGGCGACCGAGGCCGAGTATCACAAATGGCTGGCCGCCGAAAAGGGTGCGACGCCATTCCCGACCGCGTATGATCCGGCGGGCAAGGAGTTCAACAGCGGCATCAGCGCCGTGAATTTCGGGGTCGGCATGCTGCCGGCGGTGGCCGTGATCGCCCCCGACGACAAACTGGTCGGCGGCGTGATCGGCATGGGCCCGAAGATCCCGTCGATCGTTCACGTCCTCCTCGCGCGGGCGGGCATCAAGCTCGACCCGGCGGACGCGGCCACGGCCAGCATTCCGGCGGCGAAGATCATGCCGCATCCGGCGCCCGCGCCGACGGCGGCAATCCAGACCCTGCGCGCCGGCCAGATGGCACCGGACTTCACTTCCGTCACGGCCGACGGCCGCAAGGTGCGGCTGGCCGATTACGCCGGCAAGATCGTGGTGCTCGATTTCTGGGCCACCTGGTGCGGGCCGTGCATGGCCTCGATGCCGCACACGCAGCATGCCGCCGAGACCTACGGCCGCGACGGAGTGGTGGTGCTCGCCTCGTGCACGAGCGATACGATGGCCAATTTCGATGCCTGGGTGAAAAAGAACCAGGCCCGGTATCCCAACATCATCTTCGGCTGCGATCCGAAATCGCGCGGCACGCCGGATTTCGCGGACCGCGCCTCGCTGAAGCTTTACGGCGTCGTCGGCATTCCCACCCAGTTTGTCATCGACCGCCATGGCAAGATCGCCGCGGTGCTGGTCGGCTACGACCAGGGCGACCACCGCCTGGAGAGCGTGCTGTCGGATCTCGGGGTGAAGGTGGACCCGAAGCTGGCGGCCGAGGGCGCGGCGCAACTCAAGCGGGAGGCCGCCGAGGAGGCCGCGGCGAAGTCGGGCCACCCCCAGGCCCCCGAGCCGCTGCCGATCCTATCCAACTTCGGCAAGATGAAGAGCGGCATGCCGGTGCCCGACTTCACCGCCGTCGGACCGGACGGCAAGGCGGTCCGGATCTCCGATTTAAAGGGCCGCACGGTGATCGTCGACCTCTGGGCCACCTGGTGCGGGCCGTGCCTGGTGGCGATGCCGCATCTCCAGAAGTGGTGGATGGACTACCGCGACAAGGGCGTGACGGTGCTCGGCGTGTGCTGCTTTGACC
>JBJKRV010000112.1:0-4378 GCA_046704465.1 Opitutaceae bacterium
GCGCGTGACACGGGGAGGGGTGATCGGCGCGGCGACGGACCGGCCTCACGGCGGCCGCGGCGCGGAAGGCTGATGCGGGTGCCGGTGCGGCCGGGGTGATGATTCAAGCGCATCGCATGGTCCGCCAGGGCCCGGCGGGCGGGGCGTCAGAAGGGCCAGTACCAGTGACGCCGCCGGGTGACGGACGGCGGCAGGACCGCCGGCTTGCCCGTCGCCGCGGCCACTTCCTCGGCCTTCAGGATGGCATCGACCATGGCCAGCTGCGCCCGCGCGCGGTTGGCGACCGCCGAGTCGGGATAGTCCGTGATCGCCGCGTTGTAGAAGACCCGGGCGGCCTTGTAGTTCTTCCGGTACTTGAAATAGAAATCGGCGATCCGCATTTTGCTCTCGGCCAGCGTCGTCTTCATCCGGTCCAGTCCCTTTTCGGCGGACGCCACGTTGGAGTCACCCGGATAAAGGATCACGAAATCCTCAAAGTAGGTGATGGCGTCGTGGGTGGACGTCTGGTCGTAGTTCGGCCCCTCGACCAGGGCGGCGTAGCCCTCGCCGAGGCGGAGGTACGCGTCGGGGGTCAATACGCTGTCCGGGTAGGTGTTGATCATCTGCTCGAGCACGTTGATGCTCTCCTCGTATTCCCCGAACATGTTGAAGCCCTTGGCGATGCACATCTTGGCCAGCGGGGCGTAGCGCCCGTAGGGCGCATTGGTGAGGACCTGCTGGAACAACGGGAGGGAGGCCTCGCGGTTGCGGAACGCGGGAAAGAGGATCCAGCCGCGGGTCTTGGTGCCGTCGAGCAGCATGCAGGCGATGCGAAACTGCTCACCGACCACCTGGTCGAACCGCTTGCTGTTGGGGTACCGCATCACGATCTGCTGCAGGGCCCCGAACGCCTTGAGGAACTGCTTGCGCTTCTCGTAGATGATGGAGGTGCGGTAGAAGGCCTCGGGGGCGAAGATGGAGTTGGGGTAGCGCTTGGTGACCTTGTCGTAATAGCGGATGGCCCGCCCGTTGCTTCCCCGCGCCTCGGCGGAGCGCGCCGTGTTCATCAGGCCCAGCGCACTGTCGCTCTCGGACTTGGAAAGGCCGGAGAGGATGCCGCCTTCGATCCTCCAGCCGCCTTCGGGCGTCCACACGAGGTCGGCCGCCAGGCGCGCGGGCAGGAGCAGGAGCACCCCGAGGAAGAGCAACGGAGCACAGACGCGGAGCAGGGCGGACGACGGCATAAAAGGGTTACCAGCGAATCAGGGCCGACCCGTAGGTCAAGCCCGCCCCGAATGCGAGCAGGAGCATGAGATCACCCGGGCGCAACCGCCCGGCGCGCCGCGCCTCGTCGAGGGCGAGGGGAATCGAGGCGGCGGAGGTGTTGCCATAGCGGTCGAGGTTGATGACGAAGCGGTCCAGCGGCAGTTCCAGGTCGTTGGAGAGGGTCTCGATGATCCGCTGGTTCGCCTGGTGGGTGATCACGCAAGCCACTTCGTCAATCGCCAGATGATGTTGTTCCAGCATCTCGCGCGCGGCTTCGGACATGGCGCGCACGGCAAAGCGGTAGACCTCGCGGCCCTTCATCTGGATGGTGTGCTGGTGGTGCTCGACCGTGTGGGCGGAGGCGGGGTGCAGGCTGCCGCCGGCCGGGATGCAGAGCAGCGATGGATCGCCGCCGTCGGCGCCGAGATTGCAGCCGAGCAGGCCCCGGTCGACCCGGTCGTTCCGGCCCAGGACGACCGCCCCGGCGCCGTCGCCGAACAGGACGCAGGTCGAGCGGTCGCTCCAGTTCACGAACGAGGAGAACTTTTCCGCCCCGATCACGAGCGCATGCCGGTGCCGGCCGGCGATCAGCATCGACCGGGCGACCTCCAGGGCGTAGAGAAAGCCCGAGCAGGCGGCGTTGAGGTCGAAGCAGGCGGTGCGGGCGGGCAGGCCGACCTTGCGCTGCACGAGGCAGGCGGTCGACGGCATCGGCATGTCCGGCGTCACCGTCGCGAGCACGACGAGGTCGACATCGGCCGCCGTCAGCCCGGCATCGGCGATGGCGGCCGCGGCGGCCTGCGCGGCCAGATCGGAGGTGGCCTCGTGGTGCCCGGCGATGCGCCGCTCGCGGATGCCGGTGCGCGTGGCGATCCACTCGTCGGTCGTGTTCACCAGCTTGGCCAGGTCGTGATTCGAGAGGATCTTGGCAGGGGCGTGGGAGCCGGTGCCGATGATGGCGATGGACTGGTCCATGAGGCGGGGAGGACCGGCGGGCGTCTCAGGCGGCGGATTGGTGGAGAATCTCATTCGCCAGCGCCACGTCGACCTCGATCCGGTGATTCAGGTCGTGCTGGATCGCCTCGTTGGCGATGCGAATGGCATTCTTCCACGACTGGCGGTTGCTGGAACCATGCGCCTTGATGAGGTTGCCTTTCAACCCGAGCAGGGGCGCACCGCCGTAGCGCTCGGGGTTGATGCGGTGCCGCAGCGCCTCGAACGCCCCCCGCCCGAGGAACGCGCCGGCTGCGCGCAGGGGGTTGGCCATCAACTGCCCCCGCAGCTCGCCAAAGAAGAACTTGGCCAGCGACTCCCAGCTCTTGATGCAGATGTTGCCGACAAAGCCGTCGCAGACCACCACGTCGACGTGGTTGGAAAACAGGTGAAATCCCTCGATCGGCCCGACGTAGTTCACCAGCGAGCCGAGGCGTTTGAGGGCCTCGTTCGTCTCGGTGATGAGCAGGTTGCCCTTGCCCTCCTCCGTGCCGATGGTCAGCAGCCCCACGCGCGGCTTTTCGCAGCCGAGCTCGATCCGCGCGTAGTGCGAGCCGAGGACGGCGTTGTGGAGCAGGTGCTCGGGCCGGGCCTCGGGATTGGCGCCGGCATCGATCAGGACGAAGTATCCGTCGACGTGCGGCACTACGGGCGCGAGGGCGACGCGGTCCAGGCCCTCCAGCGTCCGGAGCTTCAGGATGCCGGCGGCCACGAGGCTGCCGGTATTGCCGCAGCTCACCGCGGCGACCGCGTCGCCGTTCTTGACCAGCTCGATGCTGCGCATCATCGAGGAATCCTTCTTCCGCCGGATCGCCAGCAGCGGCTTGTCGTCCATCGTGATGACCTCGGAGGCGTGGCAGAGCGACAGCGACGGGTGGCCCGTCAGCCCCGCCCGGTCGATCAGCGGCCGCAGCACGGCCTCGTCGCCGACCAGGATCAGCGGATTCAGGCCGGAAAATTCGTCCAGCGCCAGGCGCGCGGCTTCCACCACCTCGCCCGGTCCCAGGTCGCCGCCCATGGCGTCCACGGCAATGCGACCGACGGGAGGCGTATCAGCCATGACGGAGAAGCCCGCGTTGCGAGAAAAGCACCGGCCCGGGTGCGGCTAGACTTCCACCGTGAGCACCTGCCGCCCGCGGTACATCCCGCTGCGCGGGTTCACGCGGTGGGGACGGACGGCGGAGTCGTCGGCCGGATCGCGGGCGAGCTGGGGGGCCCGAAAGGAGTTGGCCGCCCGGCGGTTGGCGCTGCGGCGTTTGGATTGTTTGCGTTTCGGATTGGCCATGATGGAAAGGAAATTACGGACACCGGCGGCGCGGCGGAGGCGGGCTTTGTCAACCGGCAAAGGTGCCCGAGTAAAGGTCGGCCCGAAGGTGGGTCAAGTCATCAAATGCAGCCGCGCGGGAGGGTGGGATCGGCACCGGGCGGCGGTCCGCCGGGGCGCCAGTCCCGGGACCACGGGAGTTCGAGCCGTCGCCGGTCGGACGTTGGGTGCCAGTCGCTTCCGTCGGAGGCGCGACGGACCCCGCCGGCGCGGTCCCGGCGTTTTGGGCTTTCCTCGCCGGCGCCGGCTCGCAGAGTGACGTTCGACATGGCGACGCTTTCCGAACTGACGACCCGACTGGTCGCGGGCAGCGAGCTGGGCAACGTCGAGGCGCGGGCGGCGGCGCTGGCGCTGGCGGCGCCCGACGTGTCCGATGCCGACAAGTCCGCGTTTTTGACGGCGTTCGGAGACCGGGGTGAGACCGCGGGAGAAGTGGCCCAGTTCGCCGCCGTCTTTCGCGAACTGGCGGTCAACCCGGGGATGGAGGAATGGGCGGGCCAGGCGATCGACGTGGTCGGCACCGGCGGAGACCACCTGGGTGGATTCAACGTTTCGAGCCTGGTGACCCTCGTGCTGGCGTGTGCAGGCGTGCCGGTGATGAAACACGGCAATCGCGGCATCACGTCGAAGTGCGGCAGCGCCGATCTGCTGTCCGCGCTCGGGGTCGACCTGGCGGCCCCGGAGGACAAGCTGCGGCGTGCGATGCGCGAGCTGGGATATGTCTTCTTCTTCGCCCCGGCCTACCACCCGGCGTTCAAACACGTGGCGGCGGTGCGCAAGGCGCTCGGCGCGCAGGGGCGCCGGACGGTGTTCAAC
>JBJKRV010000113.1:0-3690 GCA_046704465.1 Opitutaceae bacterium
GGTGTATTGCACCGTGTGATCGTCGAGGGCGCGCACGCCCACCTGCGAGAAGTCGGACAGCTTCCCGGAATTGAACGCGGCGGCGTTTCGGATCGGATACAGCACGTAGGCGTACTCCGAGGCCAGCCCGGGGGCGAGGCCGCGCCGGACCCCAAAGACGAAATCCTCGGCCGTGACCGGATCCCCGTTGCTCCAATGCGCGTCGTGGCGGAGGTGAAACCGCCAGACCAGGCCGTCGGGCGAGACGTCCCAGCGGGTGGCGAGCGCGGGCACCGGCTGGGATGTCCGCTCGTCCATGGCGGTCAGCCCTTCGAACAAGGCCAGGACGATGTTGAAGTCGTTGTACGACACCACGAGTTGCGGATCGAGCGTGCTCGGCTCCGAGCCGTTGCCGAGGTACAGCACCTGGTCGCGGATGCCCCGTTCAACCGGGGTCTCCCGCCTTCCGCATCCGGCGGGCAGGAGCAGGGTCAGCAGGAGGAGACCGGCGGTCCAACGCCGGCCGGCGCCACAGCGTCGGGACTTGGCCGGGCCGAAGGGCGAGTGCATGACCGGCATGCAAGCAGGCGGGGCGGGCGATGCCAAGGCGTTGGTCCGGACGCAGAACGGACTTTCCCGGGCTCGCCAAGATCCGCCGGTCGAATATTTTTCTAAGAACCGCGCCGCTGCCGCGTGGAACGAGGAGGCAACCGCCAGTGAATCCGGCCACATCACCGACCGACCGTTCCCATGAATCTGACGCCTTTGTGCGAAACGCCGTCGAGCATTTCCAGGCTCCGCTGTTGCGCTACGCCCTGCGGTTGCTGGGAGATCCGGAGAGGTCCCGGGACGTGGTGCAGGACACGTTTGTCCGCCTGCTGGCCCAGGCGCCCGCGGCGGTCGAAGGGCATCTCGCGGAGTGGCTGTTCACCGTGTGCCGCAACCGCGCCTTCGACGTCATCCGCAAGGAGGGCCGGATGAAACGATTTGAAGAGGGTGCCGAGGAACGCGTGGTGGCCGGCGAGCCGCGGCCCGGTACTGCCCTCGAGGCGGAAGAGACGCACGCGACGGTCTTGCGGCTCATCGATCGCCTGCCCCCCAATCAGCAGGAAGTCGTCCGGCTCAAGTTCCAGAATGGTTTCAGCTACAAGGAGATCAGCCGGATCACAGCTCTGTCCGTGGGCAACGTGGGATTCCTGCTCCACACCGCCATCAGGACATTGCGACGGGAATGGCTGGCGGAGGCCCGCCGCGCCGAATGAGGAACCGCCAAGGCAATCAATCAAACCGCTGTCATGAATCCCTTTCCTTCAATCCCCAATGACCCTGACGATCCGCGGATCACCGCCTACGCATTGGGCGAACTCGATGAACCGGAAGCCGGGCAGGTGGCCCGGGCGGTGGCGGCCGATCCCGTGTTGCAGGCGGCGGTGCAGGAAATCCGGGCGACGGCCGGTCGGGTGACGGCAGCGCTGCAGGCCGAGCCACTGCCACAGCCGGTGCGTCCGGTGCATTTCGAGTCATATCACCCGGTGCGTCCGGCGCGGATTTTCCGGCTGCCGTACTGGAGCGTCGCGGCGATGGCGGCCGCGGCCTGCGTCGCCATGGTCTTGTTTTTGCGCCGGGCATCACCGCCATCGCCGGAAACGATCGCGATGGTGGGTCAGACCGGCGGGCCCGAGAAAGCCGCCAAGGCCGGCGCGATGCAAACCGCCGCGCCGAATGACCGCGTGACCATCATTTTCCCCAAGCCGGACGAGGAAGCAGGGCTCCCGGCTGTGCCTGGATTGCCGGCGGAGGCAAAAGGCCATCTCGGTTTCGTCGTGCCAGCGGCGCCGGAGGCAGCCGCCTTGCCGGCTCCGAGCGTGAATGGTGGCGCGCCGAACGCGGCCTACAGCGCGCATGAGAGTCGACTGGCAGCCCAAAAACCTGAGTCCTGGGGAACAACGATGCCGGCGCTGGCCGGTGCGGTCGCCCTGCCGGCTCCGCCACAGGCGCCGAGTCTCGCCTATGCTACCCCTGGCGGACCCTCGACGGCCGGTGGATTTTACGGCTACGAGCACGTCCGTCCCGCAGTCAGGCCTGACGTAATTTATGGCACGCTGCAGTACGCGCCCCCCCCGCCGCCCTTTGACACCGAAGCTTACGACTACTTGCCCGAGCACGGTTTTCTGGCGGTCGCGGAGCATCCGCTGTCGACGTTCTCGGTCGACGTGGACACGGCGAGTTACAGCAACGTGCGCCGTTTCCTTCTCGCGGACACGCGCCCGCCCCGGGATGCCGTGCGCATCGAGGAGATGGTCAACTACTTCTCCTACGCTTACGCTCCGCCGCCGCCGTCGGACCCGAATCCCATCGCCGCCTCGCTCGAAGTGGCGTCGGCGCCTTGGGCGCCCACGCACCGGCTGGTGCGCATCGGCCTGAAGGCCCGCGAGCTTCCGGCCGTCGCGCGCGGCCCGGCCAATCTCGTGTTCCTGATCGATGTCTCCGGATCGATGGGCGAGCCGGCCAAGCTTCCGCTGGTGAAGGAGGCGATGCGCATGCTGGTTGGACGGCTCCGGCCGGACGACCGGGTCGCGATCGTGACCTACGCCGGCACGTCGGGTCTGGCATTGCCGTCGACGCCGGCCAGCGACCGCCGCACGATCCTCGACGCGATCGACCAGCTCAGCGCCGGCGGTTCGACCAACGGTGCGGTCGGCATCCAGCTGGCCTACGATGTCGCCAAGGCCCACTACATCGCGAACGGGGTGAATCGGGTCATTCTGGCGACGGATGGCGACTTCAACGTCGGGGTGACGGATCGCGGCGACCTCGTTCGCCTGATCGAAAAGGAGGCGAAGACGGGCGTCTTCCTGACCGCGCTGGGCGTCGGCACGGGCAACTACAAGGATGCGACCCTCGAGCAGCTCGCCGACCACGGCAACGGGACCTACGCCTACCTCGACTCGGCGCGCGAAGCCCGCCGGGTGCTGGAGGAACAGCTCAACGGCACCCTCGCGACCGTGGCCAAGGACGTGAAGGTGCAGGTCGAGTTCAACCCCGCGCGGGTGCAGGCCTACCGCCTCATCGGTTATGACGACCGCCGCCTGCGGAAGGAGGATTTCAACAACGACCGCGTGGATGCCGGAGAGATGGGCGCCGGACAGACCGTGACCGCACTCTATGAGGTGATCCCGGTGGGCGTCGCCTGGAAACCGGAGTCGACGGTCGACGCGCTCAAGTACCAGAAGCCGGAGGATCGAGGACAGAAAGCAGTGGGCGGCAAGACCGGCGACGAGCTGCTGACGGTGAAGGTCCGCTACAAGGCACCGTCCGGCAGCGCGAGCAAGCGCCTGGAGTCCCCGCTCGTCGACCGCGGCGAGACATTTGCGCAGGCCAGCCCGGACTTCAAATTCGCGGCGGCGGTGGCGGGTTTCGGCATGATCCTGCGCGACTCGCGTTATGCCGGCGATGCGACCTTGAAGAAGATCGAGCAATGGGCGGGCGAGGGCATCGGTTCCGATGCCGGCGGCTACCGCGGAGAATTCCTCTCGCTGGTCAAGCGCGCGGGCGAGGTTCTCCCGTCACAGGGATAGTGCCCACCTAATCCGGCGTCCGCCGGCTTTGGGCCTGCCCGGCAGGCGGGCAACCCGGCTTGAACGAGAACGACCGGGCGAGCTGCCAGATTGAGGATCCCATCGGATCCTCAATCTGGCAGCAACGATAAGT
>JBJKRV010000114.1:0-4685 GCA_046704465.1 Opitutaceae bacterium
CGGGTGTGACGGCTCCCCCGCATCCCCGGGCGCTGATCCTGCTTGGCGCCTCGACGGGAGGCACGGAGGCGATCCGGCAGATCCTGCCGCAATTGCCGGATTCGCTGCCGCCGATCGCAATCGTCCAGCATATTCCGGCGGGATTTTCCCGCGCCTTTGCCGAGCGTCTGGACCAGACGTGCGCCCTGCGCGTGGCCGAGGCGGCGAACGGGGATCTGCTGCAGCCGGGTCACGCCTACGTGGCGCCCGGCAATTTTCACCTCGCGCTGCTGTGGACCGGCGACCGCTACGCCGCGCGCGTCCTGACCGGACCCCAGGTCTGGCACCAGCGGCCGGCCGTCGACGTGCTGTTCAAGTCGGTCGCCGAGCTCGGGTCCGCCGCGCACATCGTGGCCGGCGTCCTGACGGGGATGGGGCGCGACGGGGCCGAGGGCCTGCAACGCCTGCGGGAACGGGGCGCGCTGACCTTCGCCCAGGACGAGGCCTCTTCGGTCGTCTACGGCATGCCGAAGGTCGCCTGGGAGTGCGGCGGCGCCCGGAGCCAGCTCTCCCTCGAGAAGATTCCCGGCTTCATCCGGGCCAACGCCGACAAGCTGAACGCCGGCCGTCCGGCCGCCAACCTCTGCCCCCGATGACACCGCCGCCCTCGCCGCTGCCAATCCTGATCGTCGACGACGAGCCCATGGTCCTGCACACCCTGAAGGTGACGCTGGAGCGGGACGGTTACGCGGTGATGGCGGCCCCGGCGGCGGAAAAGGCGCTGGCGCTCATGGAGAGCCACGAGTTCTCGGTGATCATCTCCGACCTGAAGATGCCGGGGATGAACGGGCTGGAGTTCCTCATCGAGTGCAAGAACCGGCAGCCCGCCGCCAGCCGGGTGCTGATCACGGCGGTGCTGTCGCTGCCGACCATCGTCGAGTCGATCAACAAGGGAGAGATCTTCCGGTTCATCGCCAAGCCGTGGCTGCGCGAGGAGTTCACCGCCACGGTCCGCAACGCCGTCAGCCGCTACGAGCTGGTGACGCAGAATGCGGAGCTGCAACGCGAGACCCAGCGGCTGAACGGGGAGCTGAAAGCCGCCAACGCGGAGCTCGAAGCCAAGGTGCAGGACCTGGAGCTGCAGCGGCAGACCCAGGTGATGCTGAACCGGGAGCTGGGCCTGCGCTACGACCGTTCGCTGGAACTGTGCTGGCGCATCCTGACCACCTTCGACCCCCTGCTCGGAGGGCAGACCAAGGCGATGGTCGAGATCACCCGGGTCATGGCGCAGACGGAGTTCTTCACCGCCGAGGAGCGGCACATTCTCCGCACCGCGGCGTGGCTGTGCGACCTCGGCCTGGTGGGCATCCCGCGGGAACTGCTGCGCGCGTTCCGCACGGCGCCGGAGTCGATGGGGGAGTCCGAGCGCCAGCTGATCTGCAATCATCCCGTCTACAGCCAGACCCTCGCGGCCTCCGTCGACGACCGGCCGGCGGTGGGCGAGGCGATCCGCGCCCATCACGAGCGGTTCGACGGCTCCGGGTTTCCCGACGGCCTGTCGGGCTACGCCATCCCGTGGCCCGCGCGGTGCCTCGCGGTCACCTCGGTCTTCGTCGAGTGCGGACTGCCCCGTGACCAGGCGATCGAGCTGATCCTCGCGCAGTCCGGCACCGGACTGGATCCCGAGGCGGTGCGCCTGTTCCTCAAGGCCACCCACATGATCGAGCTGCCGCGCCAGGTGAGGGAGGTCATGCTGGACGAGCTGGCGCCGGGCATGGTGCTGGCCAAGGGCATCTACAGCCCGCACGGCTTGCTGCTGATCGGCGAGGGCGAAGCGCTGACATCGCAGACCATCTCCAAGATTCGAAACCACAACCTGGTGGCCCCGATCAATCAACGCCTCCTCGTCCAGGTCTGAGGGGCCCGAAGTCATGCTCGGAGCGCCCACAGCGACAGCGATCTTTCGCCAGCGGGTCGTGGTCGGGGTCGGGGAGCTGGCGGTTTCGAACCTGCCGGAAGTCACGCTCAGCACCTACGCCCTGGGTTCGTGCGTGGGCGTCGTTGCCTTCGATCCGGTCGTGCACGCCGGCGGCATCTTGCACCTGATGCTGCCGGATTCGCACATCTCACCGGGACGGGCGGCTGCGAAGCCGGCGATGTTTGCCGACCGCGGACTGCCCCTGCTGCTGAGCCAGCTGTCGGGGCTCCACGCCGATCCGCAGCGGCTGTCGCTCTACGTGGCGGGCGGGGCGTCGGTCCTGCAGGGCGTGGACCCGTTCAAGATCGGCGACCGCAACATCGAAGCGGTGCGGGAGTATGTGCGGCGCCACGGGCTGACGGTGTGCGGGGCGTCGCTCGGCGGCACGATCAACCGGACGCTCCACTTCGAAATCGGCACCGGCCGGCTGACCCTGAGGCTGCCGGACGGGATTGAAACCACCGCGGAGCTCGGCCAGGAGCGGATCCATCCCTAGTGGGTCCGGCTGCCAGCGGTTCCGGACCCTCCGATTTCAGAGCTTGAGGGCCCCGACGAGCAGGCGGTCCTGCAGGAGATCGACCGCCCGCTCGAGCACCGCGGGCAGGGCGCCGGTGAGGAGTTCGGGCGTGAAGCCGAAATTCAGCAGCAGCGCGCCGTCGATCTCGATCAGAAATCCGTCCTCGGACACGCCGATGCCCATGGAGGTGGCGAGGTAGTGCGCCGCGTGCAGGGTGGCGAGCAGCGGCTGCAGGTCGGCGGGGCCCTGCGCGGGTCGGAGCTGGAACTGGGCGGCGGCCACGAGCGACGGCGGAAACTTCCAGCGGGTCAGGAGCGCCGCCCCGATCTCCGGGTAATCGTACCCGAGGATCGCGTGTTCGGCCTCGACCCAGGTGCAGGCGTGGTCCACCTGGTGCCGGCGGATGTCGCCGAACCACGGGGCGCACGCGTAGGCGATCGCCAGCTTGCCGGCGGTGCCGACCAGGCCGGCGGTGTAGGCGAGGCCGGGATCGGCCAGTTGCGTGTGGTCAGCCAGGTGCTCGGCGGCGATGGCGCGGCAAAGCGCGTGGCGGCAGAAGTCGCCCGCTTCCCACCGGTAGCCGTCGGCGGCGGTGATCATCCAGCGTCCGGCGAGGGACAGGGCCGCGAGGCGGTAGATCTCCCGCTGGCCGAGGCGCAGGATGGCCTCGCCGACCGTTTCCACCGGCGTGGCGGCGGAAAAGAAGGCGGAGTTGGCCAGCCGCAGCGTCGAGCCGGCGAGGGCGGGATCGATCCGGATGACGGCCTCGAGCTCGTCCGCCCCGGCGTCCTCCCGCGCCAGCACGGCGGTGAGCCGGGGCAGCAGGGTCGGCGAGCAGGGCAGCTGCAGGGCCCGGGCGCAGACTTCGTCGAAGGCCGGCGGCTTCATGGCGCGGGCCGGTTCAGGCCGCCTGAAAGAGCGTGAACGGGTCGAGGATCAGGGCGATGCCGCCGTCGCCGAGGATGGCTCCGCCGGACACGCCGGGCAGATTCTGCATGTAGGCGCCGAGGCTTTTGATCACCACCTCCTGCTTGACCAGCATCTCGTCGATCAGCACCGCCCGCTGTTTGCCGGAGGCCTCGACGATGACGACGATGCCCTCCCACGGATTCTCCACCGCCCCCGCGATCGCGAACCGGCGGTGCAGCCGGAGCAGCGGCAGGATCCGGCCGCGCAGGTCGATCGCCTCGCCGCGGCCCTGGACGGTGAGCAGCGCGTCCGGGGCGGGACGCAGCGCCATCTTCACCGAGGTGGCGGGGAGGATGAAGCGGTCGGTCCCGACCCGGATCACGAGGCCGTCGATGATGGCGAGGGTGAGGGGAAGCTTGACGCGGAAGGTGGAGCCGCGGCCGACCTCGGTCTCGATTTCGATCTTGCCGCGGAGCCGCTCGATGTTCCGCCGGACCACGTCCATCCCGACGCCGCGGCCCGAGACGGCGGTGATCTGTTCGGCGGTGGAGAAACCGGGCGCGAAGATCAGTTCGAGGGTCTCGTCGCGGGAGAGATCGGCGTTTTCCGCCACCAGGCCTTTCTGGCGGGCCTTGGCCAGGACGCGGGCCGGATCGATGCCACGCCCGTCGTCGGTCATCTCGACCACGATGGAGCCGGCTTCATGAAAGGCGTTGAGATGGAGCGAACCGCTTTCCGGCTTCCCCAGTGCGAGCCGCTCGGCGGGCGCTTCGATGCCGTGGTCGAGGGCGTTGCGGACCATGTGGACGAGCGGGTCGCTGATCTCCTCCACCACGGTGCGGTCCAGCTCCGTGTCTTCGCCCGAGACGGCAAACGCGACCTTCTTGCCGCCGCTGCGGGCCAGGTCGCGCGCGAGGCGTTCCATCTTCTGGAAGGTCGGCTTGATGGGGATCATGCGCACCGACATCGCGGTGTGCTGAAGGTCCTTGGTGATCCGGGCGAGCTGCGCGATGTCGCGCTGCAGGGCGGATTGGCCGCCGCCGCGCCGCGAGCTTTCGAGGATCTGACTCTGGACGATCACGAGTTCGCCGACCACGTCCATGAGCGAGTCGAGCTTGTCGGTGCTCACGCGCACGGTCGAGGAACGGGCCGGCCGGCCCTGGTCGGAGTCCGGGGAGGCCGGCACGTCGTTGCCGGCGGGGCGGGGTGCCGCGGGCGCAGGCGGCGGCATCTCGATCGGTACGACCGGGGCGAGCGGGGGGACGGACACCGGGCGCTCCGCCTCCGCCGGCGCGCGCGCCG
>JBJKRV010000115.1:0-4665 GCA_046704465.1 Opitutaceae bacterium
GCCACCGCCACGTCTTCCGCGGCGCCAGGCCGCAGCGCCCGAACAGCCGCTCCATCGAGGCAGCGGAGAAGAAATTGACGTGCTCGATGCTGAACTGCTGGTAGGGAGCGTTCACGCAGTCGGCAAACGCCTCCACGTCAGGCTGGGCGCAATAGATGAGCCCGCCGGGCTTGAGCAGGGCCGCGACCGTCTCGATCGCCGGCGCCACCTCACGCAGGTGTTCGAGCACCCCGACCAGCATAATCAGATCGAAACGCTCATTCCAGGCGCCCAACTCCTTCAGCGTCGCCACGCGCACATCGAGGTGATGCAGCCGATTCGCCACCCCGGCGCAGACCGGCGACGGGTCGGCGCCCAGGATGTTTCCGAATCCCCGCTCGCGCAGCACCGAGAGGAGGCCGCCCGTGGCGCAGCCGACGTCAAGGATCCGCGCCCGGGGCGACGACACGAACGGCACCACCTGGTCGGCGATCCGCTGGAAGCGGGCGAAATCGTACGGCGATTCCGCGCCGCCGCGCTGATCGTAGGTGTATTTCGACTGCTCCGCGTAATAGGCATCCAGCACGGCCTGCTCAGGGATCCGGTCCGCAAAACCGGCCCCGCACGCCTGGCACACCACGACCTCGTAGCCTTCGCCGACCGGGCCTCCGTCGATGAAGCGTTGCCGGTAAAGGACGCGCCGCTCCAGCGCCTCGCAGACCGGGCAGGGGCGGATGCCGCGCGGCAATTCGTCCGACAGCGGGACGGTCGGACGGTCAGACGGTGGCATGGTCATGTCGGTATTGCAGTCAGGCGGTGGGACGGTGGCGCAGTCAGACGGTGGGACAGTTGGCCGGTGGGACGGTGAGACGGTCGGCCGGTGAGACGGTGAGACGGTGAGACGGTTGGCCGGTGAGACGTTTTGACCGCTTGACCATCTGACGGCTAAACAGCGATTTGCTAATATCGGTGATCCAAAATCAACCAACATCCCCTATGAATCGTGTAAAAAGCTATCGTGAACTCGAGACCTACAAGGCTGCTTTTGAGCTGAGCATGGGCATTTTCGCCGTTTCCAAGACGTGGCCGCTCGAGGAGCGGTACGCACTTTCGGACCAGGTCCGCCGCGCGTCCCGATCGGTCGGTGCCAACCTTGCGGAAGCATGGGCGAAACGACGTTACGAAGCCCATTTCGTGAGCAAGCTCACCGATGCGGATGCGGAAAACAACGAGACAGAGCATTGGCTGGAGACGGCTGCGGCGTGCGGGTACATTGACTCGGCGATACTGGCCAATCTGATGGATTCGAACCGGCGGATTGGCGCAATGCTCGGACGCATGATGGCCAATTCGGCGAGTTTTCTGCTGTGACCGGCTGCTATCTCCACTGTCGTCACCGGCCGACCGGCCCACTGGCCTACTGGCCGACCGTCCAACCGTCTCACGGTCCGACAGTCGCTCTGCCCGCCGGAACGGCGTAGCACACCAACTCGTACCCGTCGAATTGGTGCTGGCGGAGAAAGAATCGGTGCTCCGGCAGCAGCTCATTTAGCCGCAGAGGGATCTCCCAGAGATCCTCGGGACCGTGGTAGACGCAAACGGCAACCAGCGGACGGCACCGGGCAATCACCGCGCTCGCACCCTGCAGCGCCTCCCGCTCGGCCCCTTCGACGTCCAGCTTGAGATAGGTCACAGGCCCATCAGGAATCTCCGAATCGAGGGTGCGCCCGGCTACGCGACCCGCCCCATCCAGCGCCACCTTCGAAGTCGGCCCACCTTCGGCCGAAAACGTCAGCGGCGCATTCCTCACGTGCAGCGCCGCCTCATGAACATGGATCCGCTGGCGGATCCCGTCCGGAAGCCCGGCCACTCGCTCCCGCAGCCGCTCCGCGTTGACCCGGTCCGGCTCGAACCCGTGGTAGGCCTGGAACCCGCCTGACGCACAGGCAAGGAAAGCCTCCAGCGTGTCGCCCGTGAAGGCGCCGCCGTCGACGAAGACCTCATCCTCGGGAATCCGAATCAGATCCCGCGGAAAGTATTGGTCCGTCGCCGGAGGGGCGGCGTCGAATTCGCCGCGCAACCGTTGGCGCAGGGCCGCCGCGAGCGTGCGCAGCGATTCAGGATCGGCGAGCATACCCGCATATTGCCGGATCGACGGGGCGGCTGCGAGCACCTGGGTGGGCAGGTCGAACGAATGAAACGGTGTCTCGTTGCGTCCATGCGCCCAAACCAGCGGCGGGTAGGCGGCCACATGCCGGCAGCCGAGCTGCCGCAGGTAGGCCAGACGCTCCACCATGCTCTCCCGGGCCGTGCCCGTCCAGATCGACACCACGAATAGCGCCGATTCCCCGAATTGCTCGGCCGCTTCCTCTGGGCTTACGACCGGGGCGCCCTCCACCTTCTCCCCGTGCAGCTCCGGGTTGCGATCGCAGAAGGCCCGCAGCGCAACACCGGCATGGCGCAGCCCCCGGGCGCACAGGCGCCCGAGCCGGCCCGCGCCAAAGAGGACTATCGACCCGTCCGTTCCCTGCTGAAGCTCCGCGAAGGTGCGCCGCTCGCGCTCGGCTGCGGCCGCAATCGGCTCAGCCAGAAGGGCGTGGATTTCTTCCAGGAACGTCACCGCCTCCAGCCTGCGTTTTCGCCGGTTTGAATTCGAGGCGAAACGGCACCACAGCTTTGGAAGTAGCTGCGAGCGCCGAGCGAGTGGATCCATCGCCCCTGAGGTCGGGCACTCCCGTAGCTGCGAGCCCCGCCGCCGCGGCGCGGGCGAGCGGTCCATCAAGTATGCATTCTCTCGACCAAATAGTTGTAGCATCGCCAAAAGCGCTCCCAATAGTCCTCGGCCGCGATTTGAAACTCGGGATATCCCGGCACGCAGCAACCCAGATACGGGTATTCCTGCCAACATCCGACCAGCCCCGCGCGGACCGGGTTGTCGACCACATAGCCCGCCACCGCCCCAAACGCTCCGCATCCACGTTCATCGTCCCGCAGGACGTGGTCGAAGGGCTGCCTTTGCCAAGAAGCTGGCGAGAGATGGCACGCCAGGCATCGACGCAAGAATGCGACGGCGGGACGTTGATCCGAATTACGTTCGTTCAAACCGAGCCACAACAGGTGCGCGTGATCGGGCATGAGCACGTAGGCAGGAGCGACCAGTTGAAAGCGGCTGCTGGCGTGAAGCAGTGCGAACCGCCAGGCGGTGTGAAATTCAGGGTTCAGCCAACCGGTGGCACGATGCTGAACCGCAAGCGTCCAATGGACAAACGCCCGGCCTTGGTAGTGCGCAGGCGCCAAACGCGGCAGGTGGCGGTGCACCACTCGCTGGCGCTCGCAGCCACGAGATTCGAAGCATGCTGAATTCATGTTCTTGGAAATCCTTCGAATTGAATGAGCGATTTCGGATCAATTGTCCATGCCAGCGCGTTTGCACCGAGTAGTTCGCCGCCGTGGCCCAGGCGAGCGGGAGTAGCCGCGAGCGCCCCCAATCGTCCCCAAGGTTGAGCACTCCCGTAGCTGCGAGCCCCAGTGAGTCGATGTAGCTGCGAGCGCCAGCGAGTGGGTCTTGAAGGCTCCCGAAGGCAGTCCCCTACTCCTCCATGACGGCCCTGAACTCGTCCCGCTCCAGGAAGGGCCACATGTCCTCCATCGGCTTGGAGACGATGGTGCCGTCGGGCCGCACCTCCGAGGTCGCCCGCGGCGACGTCATCTCGTCCACCGAGGTCTTCACCACGCACACGACCGGACCGGGGCGGCCCAGCGCCTCGGCCAGCACCTCCTTCAGGCGTTCGGTGGCGTCGACCCGAAGCACGGGTATCTCATAGGCCTCGGCCACAGCCCCGGTGTCGGGCATGGACAGCCGGCTGGAGGCCTCGGCTCCGACCAGGCGCCCCTGGAAATGGCTGCGCTGCATGGTGACGACCGAGCGGTAGCCGCCGTTGTCCAGCACGATGAATTTCACGGGCAGTTGCAGCCGGTGCGCGGTCTCGAGCTCCTGGATGTTGAGCTGAAATCCGCCCTCCCCGTTGATGTTGACGACCCGCCGCCCGCCCGCCGCCAGGGCTGCGCCCAGGCTGCCGGGGAGGCCCGTGCCCATCGCTCCCAGTCCCGGCGCGTTGAGGATGCGCTGCCCCGCCTTCACCCGGAAAGCTTGGTAAAAGATGTCGCTGCACGGCCCGGAGCTGCCCGGCACGATCACGTCATCCGGCCCCAGCAGGCCGGACAGAACGTCCATGAGCACGTACGTGCTGACGGTGCCGGCCGGCTGGCGCCAGTACTCGGGGAGCACCACCGGGTACCGCTCCATCCATTTCCGGCACTGCCCGCGCCAGCTGCCATAATCGGGCCAGGTCCGCGTGGAGGCCGCCGCCAAAAACTGCGGCAGAAAGTCGGCGAGATCCGCGATCACCGGCAGGTCGATCTTCGCCTTGAACTTGGCCAGCTCCGCCGGGTCGACCTCGACAAAGGTCTTGTGCGCCCGCGGCGCGAAGTTGGAATGATTGAAGGCCACCGACGGCAGGTCCAGCCGCGCCCCGAGCACGAGGATCCAGTCGGCTTTCTGCTGCGCGAAATTGGCCGCCCGCTGCCCGATGCCTCCCGGCCGGCCGACAAAACAGGGATCGTCGTCGGCCAGAAAGTCCGCCGCCTTCCAGGTAAGAAGCACCGGCACCTGCAACCGCTCCATGA
>JBJKRV010000116.1:0-7898 GCA_046704465.1 Opitutaceae bacterium
GGCCCAGGCCGCTGCCGCCCGCCTCCTTCGCCCCCGGCGCCAGCCGCACGAAGCGCTCGAAGATCCGCTCGCGCTGCCGCGGCGGGACCCCGGGACCCTCGTCCTCGATCGCCACCCGCCAGGCGTCGACGGTGAACTCCGAGGCGAGGGTCACCCGGCCTCCGGGCGGCGAGGCGTTGAGCGCATTGGTCAACAGGTTGAACAGCACCTGGCGCAGCCATTTCCGGTCGAACTCGGCCTCGCCGTGCCCGCCCATCACCGCGACGAAATGCATGCCCCGGTGTTCGGCCAGCTCGCGCGCATCCTGCGCAAACGCCTCGAGAAAGGATTGCGGATCCTCACGGCGGAAATCCAGCTTCACCGCGTTGGCCTCGGCCCGGGAGAGAAACAGCACCTCCTCGATGATCTGGTTGAGCCGGGTGATCTCCTCCAACTGCATCTGCACCGCCTCCTCCAGTTCCGGCGTCAGCCCGCCCTCCACCAGCAGCTTCTCCGCCTGCAGGCGCACCAGGGACAACGGCGTCTTCAGCTCGTGCGATGCCTCCGCCGTGAAGCGCCGGATCTGCTCGAAGGAGGACTCGAGCCGGTCGAACATCTCATTGAGCAGGCGGGCGAGGTTGGTGACCTCGTCGCGCACGTCGCCCACCGGGATTCGTTCGCTGAGGTTGTCCGAACGGATCCGGTTCGCCGTCTCCTGGATCAGCCGCACCGGCCGCATCGCGGCGCGGCTGAGCACCATCCCGGTGATCACGCTCACGACAAGCATGAGGCACACCAGCACCAGGCTCGTCTCGGCATAACCGTCCATCAGGCGCCGCACCTGGCTCATCGACGTGGCGACCACCACGTCCATGTGCCCGAGCTGGAACTCGCCGATCCGCAGCTCGCCCGCACCCTCGACGGTGCCATTGTACCGCTGCCGGCCCGGCACGTCGGGAATGCGCCCGCGGCCGACGTTCTTCGAGACAAACAGCAGGCCTTTGCCCCTCTCGTGGACGTCGATGTAGAACAGGACCGAGGCCACCTCGGTCGTGCGGCGGATGCGCTCGTTGATGCCCGCGGGGGTCAGCGATGCATAATCGGGGCCCAGGCTCTGGCGAATCTCCTCGAATTCGGTCTCGTTCAGCAGGTCCAGACTGTCGGTCAGCTGGCGCTCGAGCAGGAAATAGCCGAGAAAGAAGAGCCCCGCGAGTGTCGCCGCCGACGCCAGGGCGTACCCGATCGACAGCCGCGCCCCGATCGACCTCATAGCATCTGGTAGCCGACCCCGCGCACGGTCTTGAACAGCGGCCGGTCCGGCGCCGTTTCGAGTTTCGCCCGCAGCTTGCTCATGTAGACATCCAGCAGGTTGGTATCGATGTCGTAGTGCGACTCCCAGATCTTCTCGCAGATCAGCGTCCGCGTCAGGATCCGTCCCGCGTTCTGCAGGAACAGCTCCAGCAGGGCGAACTCGCGGCTCGTGAGGTCCAGGCCCTGCCCCTGGAAGGTCACCGTGCGGCCGAGCAAATCCATCCGGATGCCGCGGTGCTCGAGCACCGTCTCCTTGACCGGAGCCTGGCGGCGCAGCAGCGACCGCACCCGGGCCAGGAGCTCCTCGAGGCTGAACGGCTTGGGCAGGTAGTCGTCGGCGCCGAGGTCGAGCCCGCGGATGCGGTCCTCGACCGCGTCGCGCGCGCTGAGGATCAGCACCGGTTCGGTGAAGCCGCTCTTGCGCCACTCGCGCAACAGCTCGAGTCCGTCCCCGTCGGGGAGGCTGAGATCGAGCACGATGACGTCGTAGCCGGTTTCGCAGAGCGCGTCGCGCGCCTCGCTGCACGTCTGCACCCAGGTCGCGGTGTAGGCTCGTTCGGACAGGCTCTTCTTCAGAAAGAGTCCCAGTCGGCGCTGGTCTTCGACGATGAGGATCTTCATGGGGCGACGCCGGACCATGGATACGGGGCGGCCTCGGGCCGGATCCGGCGACAGTGACCATCTTAATCCCACCCCGCGGTCCCCGCCAGCGGGAACTCGCTGAAAAATTTTTCAGCCAGGCTTCATGCTGGGTTCAGGTCGGGGGCCCACGCTTTGACTCCGATTCCGATCCCCCTCACCCCATGCCCGCTTCCGGCCTCGCTGCGCTCCCCGCCCGTCGTCTTCGCCCGGTTCCGCTCCTGCTGCTGGCCGCCTCCGTGGCGGCCGCGCCGGCGCCCTACCGCCTCCTCACGCGTTTCGCCGTCGGCGGCGCCGGCGGCTACGACTACGTCCGGGTCGATCCGCAGGCCCGCCGCCTCTACGTGGCACACGACACCCGGGTCGAGGTGCTCGACGTCGATTCGGGGAGGAAGATCGGCGAAATCGGTCCGACCGTCCACGCCCACGGCATCGCCCTGGTCCCCGGGTCTCACCACGGCTTCATCACCAACGGCGACAACAACACGGTCACCATGTTTGACCCGGCGACCCTCGCCGTGCTCCGGTCGATTCCCATGCCGGGCAAAAAACCGGACGGCATCGAGTACGATCCCGATTCACGGCACGTCTTCGTGGCGGACGGCAACAGCGGCGACCTCGCGGTCCTGGATCCCGCCACGGGGGACGTCGTGGCGGATCTCGCGCTCGGCGGCCACCTTGAAGCCATGGCCTGCAATGGCTACGGCACGCTCTGGATCTGCGCCGAGAATCTCAACCTTCTGCACGTCGTCGACACCCACACGCTCAAATCCGAGGGGGATGTCCCCGTGGCGCCCGGCACCGGTCCCACCGCCATCGCCCTCGATCCGACGGGCCGTCGCCTCTGGGTCGCCTGCGGCAACCGACAGGTGGTGTGCATCGACGGCGACAACGGCATGGCCGTTGCATCCTTCCCGATCGGCGACGATCCCGACGGGGCGGTATTCGATCCCGTCGGCCGGCACGTCCTCGTCTCCTGTCGCGACGGCACGCTTACGGTCCTGCACTACCAATCGAACGTCGCCTTCGAAGTCGCCCAAACGCTGACCACCGCTTACGGGGCCCGCACGATTGCCCTCGATCCGAAGACCCACCGCGTTTTTCTTCCCACCGGTCGGTTTCCCTCGCCGCCCGGCCTGGTGCCACTGCCGGGTACGTTCGAAATCCTGGTCGTGGGCCCCTAGCCGGGCGCCCCTTCTTCCGATCAAAACCTCCTGTCAGCCTCGCATGAAGCCCGCCGCCATCCGACTTCTCCCCGCCTGCATTTGTGTTTTTGCCCTCCTGCACCGTGCGCCTCCGCTGCGAGCCGGCCTGATCCCCGCCGCCGCCCTCCACGGCAAGAAGGTCCTGCTCGTCACGGGTGCCTCCGGTCCCGACGACCCTTCGGATGACGCCGCGGTCAGGGGCCACCTTGAGGCGCTCGGCTTCACCGTGACGCTGGCATCGGATCGCGATCCGGCATCCCGCGCCGACGGCGAGGACCTGGTCGTCATTTCCTCCACGGTGAATCCGTACGTTCTGGGGGATGCCTACCGGAATGTCCCGGTGCCGGTCCTGACCTGGAGCGCGACCAGTTATCCCCCGCTCGGGATGACCGGTCCGCGGCGGCACCACGACTTCGACATCATCGAGCCGGTGCAGCATTATGCCCAGAGCTTCGCCGATCTCTACGGCTATTGCGTCAACGCGACCAATCCGATCGCGCGCGCCGCCGGCCTGCCGGCCCAGATGTTCGGCACCCTCTACCTCCAACCGCTGGAGACGTGCTGGGGTCGGCCGGGCCCGGCCTCCCAGGTCGTCGCCGTCTTTGAAGGCAACCCGGACAAGGCGGCGGTTTTCACCTACGAAAAAGGCGCCTCGATGTTCGGCCTCACCGCGCCGGCGCGCCGCGTCGGCATCTACCTCGGCCGCGACGATTTTCATCTGCTGACCGCCGCCTACGGTCCGGCGGCGAGGGACCCCAACGAGCGGACGTGGTACGTGGGCCTCAAGCTCTTCGACGCCGCCCTCCGCTGGGCGGTGAGCCCGCCGCCCGCGCCCCCCCGGTTCGACCCCGCGGCGCTGCACGCCAGGCTCGCGCAGGCCGCGTCCGGGGTGAAGCTGCTCTATGTCATGCGCAAGCATGGCGGCGAGGGACTCGAAGATGACATTCACAATGTCGCGTACCTTCAGAACCTCGGCTTCAAGGTCACCGTGGCCGACCAGGTCGACCCCGAGTCCATGGCCCAAGGTCAGGATGCGGTGATCATCTCGGCCACCTGCTCGAAATTCAAACTCACGCGCAAGTACCGCAACGTGCGGATTCCGCTGATGTGTTACGAAGGCCTGGCCGCCGACGCCTTCTACCTGGCCGGCCGCGATCGCTACGTCGATTACGGGGAGCACGGCGAGGAGAAGGAAAGCGACGACCCGCCGGAGAACTACCTGAGCATCGTGAATGCCTGGCATCCGATGGCCGCCGGACTGTCCGCGGGTCCCGTGGAATTCACAAAAGACCCCGGCACGCTGAAGTGGGCCTGGCCGTCGCGCGCCGCCATCGTCATCGCCACCCTGCCCTACGCGCCCCGGCAATGTGCCATCTTCGGTTATGAAAAGGGCGCCACCATGGCCTACGACCACGTGGCGCCGGCCCGCCGCCTGTTGTTCCCCCTGGACAACCCGGCCTTCGACAATCTCACCCCCGACGGTCTGGCCCTTTACGACGCCGCGGTGCTCTGGCTGATCAGCCCGCCGAAATAGCGGTGGCGGGATTCGATGGCGGGCGATCTTCGTGCGATGGTCCCGTAGGAAGCCCGCTCGCGGGCGACCGTACTCCTCGGGCCAAACCGATGCCGAACCTCCGAGACCGGTTGGCAAGCGTTTCTATGCTTGTCGCGGCATGTCGTCGACCCAACCTCGACGGCATCCCCTATGCCCTGCTTGCGCGGCTACTCCGCCTTGCGCCGTGGACGGTTCTCGGCGCCTGGACTGCTCTACTTTCTTACCATTTGCCTCGCCGACCGCACGGATGTGCTCACTCAACGTGAGGTAGGTTCGACCGTAGATTCCGAAATCCGACACATGGCAGACGATGGTGTCTGGCAGGTGCGTGCCTTCACCCTGATGCCGGACCATCTTCATCTCGTGGTCGCTCTGGGCGAACGACTCTCCCTGTCACAAGCCGTCGGCCGCCTGAAAGGAAAAACCGCCGCTGTATTGTGTGCGCGGAATGCTCGGTGGCAGGACAATTTCTTCGATCGCCGCCTCGATGAGCGCGATGCCATTCTGCCTGTCCTGCTCTACATCTACCTGAATCCCTATCGGCGGGGCCTGATTGGAGGGGCGGAACAATGGACATGGTTCTATTGCGATCCCGGTGATTGGAATTGGTTCAGGTTGCACCTGAATGACGACCTTCCTCAACCGGAATGGCTCAAACGATGATTCGGTCGCGAGCGACCTTCCTACGCCTGCCTTACAGTAACTGTATTACCGGAAGCCCGCTTGCAGGCGACGATTGGCTTCCTACTTCCCTCCCAGCATCGCCCGCGCCGTGTCGGCCTGCCCGGCCCGCAGCGGCAGGTAGATCCCCTGCTTCAGCACCACCTGCTGGCCCTGCCGGCTCAAGATGAAGCGGATGAACTCCTCCAGGGCGGGATTCAGCGGGTGCCCCGGGCCCCGGTTCACGTTGATGTACACCAACCGGCTGAGCGGATAGGCGGCCCGCGCCACCTCCTCGTAGGAGGGCTTGAGGTACGGTCCGCCCTCGGCGCTCGCCAGCGCCAGCACCCGCACCCCGGGTTTCAGGAACGCGAGGCCGGCGTAACCGATCGCATACCGGTCCTGCGCGACGTGCTCCGCCACCGGGATCACGGTCCGCACGTAATTCAGATCCGGCCGCCACTCGCCGCGGTGTCCGGCGGTGCTCAGGACCCGCTCCCGCACGAATTCCTCGAATCCGTTCCAGGGCTTCACCGCCCAGACATCGATCGGCTTGTCCGCCCATGCGCCCGTCAGGCCGAGGTCGCCCCAGGTGCGGATGGGCTTCCCGCCGCGCCACCGGGTGGTGGAGAGGAGCGCGTCCAGTTGCGTGAACGTCAGCCGGCGCAGCGGATTCGCGTCGTTCACGAAAAACGCGATCGCGTCGAGGAACCCGTACTGGCGGAAGCTCCCGCCCGAAACCGGAATGCTGAGCGGATCGTAGCCGTACTTCGCATGGAAGGCCGCGACGTCGGCCGGGATCTGCTCGCGGGAGATGAAGACGAAATCGACCGAGCCCGCGATCAACTGCTTTGCTCCGGCGCTGCCGATGTACGGCGGCAGCAGATCAATCCTGACTTCCGGATGGTACCGCTGAAACGCGACGATCCACGCCTGAACCAGCCCCGGCAGCACGTTCGAAGCCGTGCCGACGAAATTGCCGGACAGGTGCACGCCCGGGCGCGGCTGGTAGGCCGGCAGCGCCGGGTCGAGCGTCGGCTGGAGTAATTCGGGCGCCGGCAGCGGCCGGCCGTATTGGTTCCACGCCTCCGGGTCGGCAACGCTCCGCGCGGCGGTGAGGCCGAGCAACAGGCCGGCCACCAGCGGAAGGCCGAAACGGAGGCGGCGGGACGACGGTACACGAAGATCGGACGGGCGCATGGGATGACGGGGTGGTCGCGCCGGAACCGGTCCGGCGCGGGCGGTGGGTTACTTTAGCTCCGGCTCCGATGATTGCCAGCGAACCTGAACCGGGGATTAACGGCAGCCTAATTCGGATTAAGGTGGCGCATTCAGGTTGGCTTCAGACTGGGTTCAGACCGCCGTGTGAGGATTTCCCGGGGCCGCCGCCCCCGCCTTTCAAGTCCTCCGATGAAAACGAACGCGAAGCCCCTGAGCAAAAACATCCACCTGCTGCGCTGGGTGGAAAAGATGGCCGCCCTGTGCCAGCCCGACCGCATCCATTGGGTCGACGGCTCGGCGGCCGAATCCCGGAGTCTCTGCCGCGAACTGGTCCGCGCGGGAACCTTCCAGCCGCTGCATCCCCGCCGCTGGCCGGGCTGTTTTCTGGCGCGTTCCGATCCGGGGGACGTGGCCCGCGTCGAGGATCGCACCTTCATCTGCAGCCTCTCCCGCCACGCCGCCGGTCCCACCAACAACTGGATGGATCCGTTCGAGATGAAGCGCACCCTCCGGGGCCTGTTCAAGGGATGCATGCGCGGGCGCACCATGTACGTGCTCGCCTTCAGCATGGGCCCGCTCCGGTCGCCCATGGCCCGCATCGGCGTCCAGTTGACCGATTCGGCTTATGTGGTCGCGAATATGCGCATCACCGCCCGGATCGGCCGCGCCGTGTTCGCCGCCATCGATCGCTCCGACCGGCGGGTCGTGCCGTGCCTGCACTCGGTCGGCGCTCCGCTGACGAAGGGGCGGAAGGATGTTCCCTGGCCCTGCAACCCCGACCAGAAATATATCGTCCACTTTCCGGAGACCCGGGAGATCTGGAGCTACGGCTCGGGCTACGGCGGCAATGCCCTCCTGGGCAAGAAATGCTTCGCCCTGCGCATCGCCTCGAACATCGCCCGCGACGAGGGCTGGATGGCGGAGCACATGCTCATCCTCGGCGTGCAGAACCCGCAGGGCGAGAAGACCTATGTCGCGGCGGCATTCCCGAGCGCCTGCGGCAAGACCAATTTCGCCATGCTCATCCCGCCCCCGGCCTTCGCGGACCAGGGCTGGAAGGTCTGGACCGTGGGCGACGACATTGCCTGGATGCGGCCGGGACGCGACGGCCGGCTTTACGCCATCAATCCCGAGGCCGGCTTCTTCGGCGTGGCGCCCGGCACCGGCGCCCGCACCAATCCCAACGCGATGGCGGCCCTGTCGCGGAACACCATCTTCACGAACGTGGCGGTCACACCGGAGGGCGACCCCTGGTGGGAAGGCATGACCGATGCCCCCCCGCCCCGCGCCCTCGACTGGCAGGGACGCGACTGGACCCCGGCGAGCGG